>JAFGUQ010000010.1 GCA_016938455.1 Clostridia bacterium | reverse complement strand
TAATATCTTCTCTGTTTCCAGGTATTGACCATTCATTCCCTTTGATGGCATTTGAAGGACAGATATCTTTGCAAATGTTGCAAACACCACATTTTGATGGAATGACCATGTGTTTTTCCGTTATAATCGGTGCATCAGTAAGAACCGTACACATGCTAAAAGCACAGCCATAGTCTTCGGTCACCAATAAATTGTTTTTGCCTATAAACCCCAACCCGGCGATTCTGGCGATTGTCTTATGCGGTAAATTGCTGGACCGGGTTTCACTATTATAGTTTCCGGTTTTTTCATTGTTTTTTTCTGATTGAGAATAAGCATGATATCCTTTTTGCTGTATGTAGTTTGCAAGCCAGTCCGCCAGTTCATCTGACTTTTGTTCTTTTTCAATAAATTCATCATGATCTGTTTTTTTGTTATTCCTCATATCTCTGACGAATTGTTTCGACAGTACCATACAAAATAAAATGGCTTTATTGAAACCTTGTGTCTGTTTTTCCGGAAGTTCAGATATATCTAAAAAGCGGACAATATCCGCTCCTCTATCGAACAGTTCCCTCTGTAATTCCAGATTCATGTCATGTTACCTCTTGAATGTTTTTATTCTCCACCTATATTATACATGACTGTTTACTTTTTCATTTTATTTTTCAGTGATTTTAGCTTTGTTGTTTTTGATTCTTCTAGAAACTGAAGATAGTTTCTGTATTGCCTCTCATCCAGTTCTTTGTTTTTCAAGGCTTCCTGAATCCGACAGCCGGGTTCATTCTTATGAGTACAGTTATTGAACTTGCATGTCTTTTCAAGTGCGATGATGTCCTTGAATGTCTCCCCGATCCCTTCATCACTATCAATCAACCCCAGTTCTCTCATGCCGGGAGTATCAATGATCATCACTCCATTATCAAGCATGACCAGCTGCCTGTGAGTCGTGGTATGTCTACCTTTACTGTCATTTTCTCTGATATGACTGACATGCATCAGTTCTGTTTCTGCCAGTTTATTAAGAAGTGATGATTTACCTACTCCTGATGAGCCTAGAAAAGCAATGGTCTTTCCAGGTGTCAGATATTTCTTAAGCTGACTCTCTCCATGATTATTGAAAATGCTTACTGCAATGATCTCTACTTCTCTGAAAGCAGCGGTGAGAAGCGATACTTTTTCTTCTGTATCATCACATAGATCAGACTTTGTCAGAATAATGACAGGGACAGCTTTACTCTGCAGGGTGACTGCAAGATATCGGCTGATACGATTGATGTTCAAGTCATTATTAAGTGATGACATGATGAACACATAATCAAAGTTGGCTGCAACCAGCTGTGTCTGAATGCTTTTAGCATGATTTTCCTTATGTCCCATGTAGTCCGGTCTTTTAAAAGCAGATTTTCTGTTAAACACACTATATAGAACCGCATCACCATTCTCAACTGATTTCAGCCATACATAATCTCCGATTGTGGGCAGCTCATCAGATGATTTTACATGATAAAGAAAAGAACCTTTCAGCTTCGCTGACATTTCTCCATTATTACTTATTACAGTATAGCGGTCTTTATGGGTTTCGATAATCCGGCCTATCATAAGACCATTTTTATTATCCTGAACTTGATTTTCAAAAAACTCATCAAATCCATATTCATTAATTATAGATTTATTAATCATACTCATATATTAAAACTTCTAATTTTAAAATTCAATGGAGTTGACAGATAATAATCAGTTATAGCTGTTTATTATTAAAAGGCGATGGATTTTGCCATCGCCTTTTTATTAATCATTTACTTTAGAAATCCTTGTTGACATGCCAGTTGACAGATCCTCCGACCTCAAGCAGGAACAGATCAAGATGATAGCTTATATGGACATTCGCATCAAGATTCCAGTCACCTGTACTTCTTGTCAATTTACCGTTCGCACCGACCGTCATATGGATGATTCTGTATTTCTTTCCACTGACCTTGATTCCTCCTTCCAGTCCTCCATTGATATAGACCATCAGCATCAGATCTCCTGAATCAAAGTAATACTCTCCTTCACCACCCACATTGAAGTAAGCTCTGAAGTAGACTGGCCAGATAGTGATATCTCCTGTATCATAACCGAAGTAAGCTTTTGCCTTGATGTAGCTGTCATCAGGTTCAGCTGAATACCTTATGGTAAAGCCCAGCCCTCCTGTGAAGCCACTGTATTTGGCTTCTAATGTATTCGGATAACCAATCCTCATTTCCCATAATTTAGGACTCATGTCAAACCCTAAGTCACCACTGACTGTACATCCGTACATTCCGAAGTCATATAAACTTAAGCTGAACTTGAACAGTCTTTCACTGTGATAATAACCTAGTCTGGCAGTTCCCATCAGTTTCAGATTGTTTCCGGTGATTAACGCCTGAATGGTGGAAGGGCCATAATAGTCTCCTCCCATTTCCACATTCGGCCCTTTCTCAACAACAAGATAAAGATTCCTTATTTCACCCATCTTGATTCCTTCATACCCGAGATACATCCATGCAGTAGCTGCCAGGAAATAATTGCCTCCAGATGTACGGTTCACATCAAGAGTATCAATGGAATTGAAGAATCCGTCTTTTGAATTCGGGAAGTCATAACCGGTAGCAGAATCATATACTAAATCAAGATTATAACCGATGACCCCTGTAATATCATTCAGTGTTCCGTATCCGAATGAGATACCTCCACCTGGATCATGATAGTAAATACCAAGTGCAAAGAAGTACCGGCTCATGGTTTTATCATACCCTAGTCTGACATTGGCTTTAATGGGAACAGAAGCAAGTTCACTGGCTGTATTAAACACCATTTCAAGTGAGTCGGTGTTGTATTCTATCAGTCCGTCATCATTGTCGTTCACATATGGAGTCGCCACAGTTTTCACATCGGCAAATTGTTCAAAGCTCAAATCAAGTTTTGATTTTGACTCTTCATAGCTGATACCAGGGTGAACAAATACATTGTTGATGGCAATTCTGTCAAAATCTTCTGTGTTATCCATGGAAAGATTATCAGAAAGCTGCATTCCACCGTAAAATGTTAAAAGTGTGCTGTAATATGGAATCTGAACTGATGTGACTATTGATTCTTTCCTTAATGTCATTTCATGGCTGAACCCTTGTATAAATGCAGGTTGCATTGACTGGAGCTGGCTGTATGCCAGCATTGAATTCATGGAAAGAGCACGGATATCCATTTCAAAGTCATGGAACTTGATTCTGTATGGTTTATCAAATAATGCCCTTCCATAGACTTCATCTGCATTTCCCGCTTCTGTCATCATCTGCATGTCAGAAGGGATGACAAGTTCATTAAACTGCATATCCGCTTGAACCAGTTTATCTTCAAACATTAAATCAATGGTTCCGTCCATATGAAGTCCATCCGGTTGCAGATGTCCTCCGAGAATTTTAATCAGCACTTCTCCGGTACCTGCTGGATCGAATTTTTCTGTCTCAGCCACAGAACAAACCAGCTTGCCTGTTTCTTTACTCGTATATAGCCTTACTTTTGCTCTTTGATATCCGAATAGCGGGATCCCCATTTCTCCGTGAATTTCCAGATTCACCTTGTTATTATAGATGTCAAGATAAATCAGATTCACAATGACATCTTTGAACCCGCCAAGCGAATCACCGAAATTAACCGGTATTCCCTCTTGTGAATATGCCTGATTCTGATAAAACACACCGTTTTGATCATACAGGAACTCACCTTCCGATAAAGTAAACAGAACCCTGGTATCATTATCTGTTTTGATAAATGCTGGTGGTAATCCTATTCTTCCGTTTTTAACAACAATTCCCATCCAGTAAGGATCTTTTGTCTCAACTGGTGAAACACCACCATAGGTTTCGATACGGCTTAAATCAAGTGCTACTTTTCCAGGAGTGACCCCGATTTCCTCTTCGGCATTTCCGACCAGTGCCGGAGTCATTGTCGTTTCCTGAACCAGGAAGCCTTTTCCATCCCATGATGTCACGTTGAATGGCACTGTTGAAAGGGTTTCCTGAATGGTTAAATCAGTCGGAAGGACTTTAAGCGAATTGGCTTGTATTCTTGAAGCAAGATAATACATTCCACGGTCGACAATTTCCTTTTGAGGTGTATTCAATGTAATGGAACTAGCCTGAGAAGTAATCAATGTGTTATGTAAGGAGATGTCAGTCGACAATACCACTTTGCTGTCATATGTCTTGATAAACAGATTGGGGTCAAACTCAACAGGGAGTGAGTCTTCAAAAGTGTTAAATGGAAGCATGACTTTCCCGGAAATAGAGCTGGATGAATTGACTGGTAATCCGTCTTTATACACAAGAGTGGCAGCGGTTACCTTTATTCCCAGCCCTGCCGGTATCACGGTTCTTATTGTCTGAACTTCATTAAGTGTCATGGTACCGTTAAGTTTCATGTCCTGATCAAATCCTATGAGCCCGTAAGATAATCTTAGTCCTTTATTATCCAGTGTTTCCATTCCCAGGTTGGTTTCAATCTGTCCTCCAATCAATGTGATGAAGCTGTTATAGTAAACCAGAACCGGTGCTTGCATCATAGTCAATGTCTTATTTACAGCAGTCGGATCCTGTGTGACATTACCAAGATTAATGGTTGCCATAGGTGATCCACCCATAATGATATTGTCATAATGGAAGCCATGAACACTGCTTATTTTGATAATTCCCGCAGCTGTCATTTCTGCCTGAGTGAAGGTCAGTGCAAATAAATCACCGACAAGATTACCGTCATTCGGGTTCTTCACATAACCGCTGACAAGTGCACCTGCTACGGTGGCGTTAATTGTCAGTTCACTGATAGTGACACCTGTCTCAGCAAATGTCACAGGTTGTATCAGTGTGACTGAACCGCCTGTAATCAGCGTTCCCTGACGGCTTCTTATTCTTACTGTCACTGGTATCTGATATTGGTCACTGATATGCAGAATCACATCGCCGATACCGTTTTCAAGTATCTGGGAAGTGATTCCTGTCAGTGTGAATCCGCTTATTGTCAATGTATCGGGAACAAGCGGAATAACAGGAATAACCGGCTTGATTGGAGTAATCGGTGTAATCGGCGAAATCGGAATAGATGCCAGTCTGGTATATGTCAATGTATCCCCTGATGGTGTGAAATTCGGGATAGTGAACTTCTGAATTTTCTGAATATTCGGAATCAGGAATGTGGCCTGCTGCTGCACTTTCACAGCCGATGAATAATCTGACAGAAAACCGCCGATATCCACTACCTTGACACGGTACCAGTTAGCGGAATTGATGTCTGCCGTTCTGTCAGTAAAAGTAGTATCTGTCAGGAATTCACTTGCTTGATAATAGATGCCGTTTTCGCTGTTGCTCTTGTAAACAATATATCCCGCAATAAACTCACGGCTTTCTTCCCATGTCAGGTTTGGATCCTTGGCACTGTTCCATGTCAATGTCGGTTTATTTGAACTTGAATCGATGACTCCTGATAATCCGGTGACTGGTGGAAAAGCTTCAGCTTTTCTTGGTGACACACTGACAGGATCAGGTCTTCCTGAGTAAAGATTGTCATCATTCACTGCCTGCACTGTATAGAGATAGGTATCTCCAAAGAGAACATTTTCATCTGTGAATTCAAACACTCCTGTTGATTCACTTCCCTGAGGGATGACTACTTCAGTCACTTTTTCCCATAGAACAAGCTTAGCCATATCAAGATCGAGCTGTCCATACGGAGCTACTGCCAGAATGCCGTATTTATCAACAATCTTCTGATAAACATTGATTTTTTCAGTCGTCTTCACAGCACTGATATCTGTAATCATTTTTTCTTTGCTGATCATTGAAATGGTGTTGAAGGTACTGATGATGGGAATGGTGGTCTGCGGTGTGATTTCATATGAAACCAGTTTTGCCGCACTGGTCAAGTCAAAGGTGGTATTGATTCCTCCGATTCCCTGCAGTCCTTTTATGATCAGCTTCTCCTTGAAAAAGGAGTCATTGATCGTCTGTGGTGTCAGAATTTTCTGAAACAGGTCTGGTGACAGGCTCTGCATTTCAAGGACATCAGTTTCTTCTATTTTAGGTATTTTCTGTCTGTACAGAATATATTTCGATGCATGAGCCACACCTACCCATTGTATGAGCACTTTCCCTTTCTGGGCAAATGGCAGAAGCATAGAAGGTGTCTGTGGTGGTGAGGTAGCAGGGATTCTGATTCTGGTCACTTCACCACCTGCTGACTCTTCTCCCCAGATGCTGACCGAAGTGATCTTGTAATAATAGTAATGAGCATAGGTCTGATCTACCTTCTCAGTATATCCGGTATATTTCACATTATCAGCCACCATTGTCCATGCAAAATCATCAGTGTTCTGATCATCTGTGAAGAACGGCACTTCCTGCTTATAGACTCTGTAATGGCTGAACTGAGGTTCATCAGGAGCTTCCCAGTTCAGCTGAACCCATCCGCCTGGCTCATAAAGCTTGAATCCGCCTCCTACCATTTCGATAATGCTATCACTCTTTTCGGGTGCAAGAAATACAATATACATGTATATTCTTCCTGATTTCTGTTCTACAGTATCCATTAAGAGATTCTGCTGAAGGTTGTCCCCCACTTTAGTCCATGAAAAAGATTCAATCAGCTCAGTCTTGCTTAATAAAGATAGCTCTTCTTCTGTTTTCCCGTCAACATAAGTCCGGTATACATGGTATCCTGCGAGGCCTTCTCCGGCATAGTGATACCATGACACTCTTGCAACTGAACCTGCAAGAATATCATCATCTTCAAGTGCAATGATATCATGAATGTCATCTGCATCAGGAAGATTCCCGAAATCAATTGAGAGCAGATCCGGCAGCAGGTTCACTTCCTTTCTGACTGCGCTCGAAAGAGATAATCCCATGACAATATTCTGACTCTCAGTCTGAATGACAAAGTCAGATTTGAGAGCAGAAGAATCATTCCCTAAGCTGATCAGTCTCTCTCTGGTAAATCCCGGAACATCAACGGTTTCATTGGAAAGCGTATTATGAATCAGTTTAACCTGTGACATTCCCGGTTCAGCAGGTGGTGCATCAGTAGGGTAAGATACGACTCGCCCACTTGACCATGAGCTTTCATTGCCCACATCATCAACTGAGGCCACCCAGTATTTGTAGAAGCATCCCTCTGTGACATCACTGTCAAAGAAGACTGCACTCGGATCAGTGGCAGAAGCAGGATTCATGAGCATCTTGATATTATTGTATTTGACAATTTTTCTGGATGAGGTGTTTTCAGTCCTTTCTTCCACATCGATTCTGGCTATTTCAACAGGATCAGCAAAGTTCCCGTTTCCGATGGCTTTGCTTCTGAAAATGGCAAAACTTGTCGTATCTTCCGAAGTCTTATAAATCGGAAGAATAATTCCTGTTTTTCCGCTGTTCAGATCAGCCGATTCTCTTACGAAAGTAGATGATTTTTGAAGATTAGCGGTGGATAGTGACGGTTGGTCAAGGTTAGGAGTGTTTGGCGGTGTCACTTTATAGACCACTGTACTGAAAGGTTCCGAGTACTCACTTAACCTGCCGAATATATCAAGTGCTCTGATTCGATATGTAGCTGTGTCTCCGTTTACAATATCTGTGTCCATATAGAAATAAGGCATTTCATAATAGATACCGTTTTCATCCTGAGTATATGAAATAGTGACAGGAACATCCGTCACCTGGGTATATTTGGTTTCCTTGTTCTTTTTTCTTTCAATGTAATATCCTGATATAATGCTTTTCGCCTGGGTGTCTTCCGGAGGAGTCCATCTCATGTATACCGTATTATCAGCACCGTAGCCTTCCAGATTGACAGGCTTGTCAAGTGAAATCTCTACTCCATATGGTACTTTCACCGAATAGGTCCCTTCAGGACGGGAACCTGATGAAATAACAGACAGATTAACCGTTTTCAACGCAGTTTTCTGTGGCACCAGCACATATTCAATCAGTGTGTTCTTTTCAATTTTCATTCCCTTCAGGGAGTCTTTATATCCGAATCCGGCAGCATTGGCAAATTCTATATCAATATTCGCTTTTGTCAGAAAATCACTTCTGCTCTGAATGACCTGCGATACAAGATCACTTCGCTCAGCCAGTGAACTGCTCTCCACTGTTGCCGGACTGAGTTTTGATACCGTGAAAGTAGCCAATGACGATAATGACATCGGAATTGTCAGTCTCTTTGTGAATAAAGTTGAACTGACTGTCTCTGCCACATCCTCTTCCGGTAATTTCTCTGTCAGGGATCCTTTGATCATAAATGTCCGGTTCTGCTGCAATGAAAAGTCTTCTGCTCCTGAGAGTCTGAGAGTATTAATCACAGGATTGCTCAGTGAAAACGCAAATGAATTGAACTGCTCCTGATCACTGACCCCAGCTAATGCCAGCACTTCACTTGTGGCTTTGCTGTTATCAAACAGCGGTTTGATATATTCTGAAAATTCCATATCTCCGGAAACAGCTTTATTGATTTCTTCTTCTGTTCCCAACCCTTCAGCAATCAGATCTGTCTGCCCGTTCAGGGTTCTGAACAGATTATATCCGCCATCGGGAATCCAGTCTTTCTGAGGACTCCATCTTAATAGAACAGTATCTTCTTTTGTCCATGTCCCCATGAATCCTGTTGATACTTTAATCATGTCAGCTGAAATGATATTTCCTTTTAACAGCAGTTCTATCTTTGTTGAAAGCGCTTTGACACTGTCTTTCATTGAAGTCGGAGTGGTATCATCTTCCTCCATGGTGGCAGAGATGGCAAGCAGTTCCACTCTCAGCTTTCTCAGATTTTCCACCTGTGTTCTTGATGTAGCGATATCAAGCAGACTTTCTGCTTCAAGAACCTGTTCTTCTAGGACAGGTTCAAAAATCACCTCTTCAGCAGAAACTTCAGGTCTTGACAGAAAAACCGGAAGTTCTTCTGTGGTTTGTTCTTCAGTATCAATCACATAGGGTCGTTCAGGTATATTAACCTCTGTCACATAAACCTGTTCCTTATCTTTACCTTTGAATATATTGGAAAAGAAATCCTTGATACTTTCTCCAATGCTTTTTTGGCAACCCGTGCAGATTGAAATGAGCAATGAAAAAACCAAAATAACAGCGATATGCTTTTTAATAGATTTCATAATGTATCCCCCCACAAAAAACAAATAAAAACATATGTAGCATTATTAAGAAGAGCTTGAATGTACCCCTATTATACATCCTTGCATAAAAAAAATCCAGAACTGCACTTTCTCTATATATACGGGAGAGCAACGAGTTCTATTTGAAAAATACTGTTTTGTATAATATAATGACTGTATTAATTTTGGGGAGGTTAACTATGTCATCAGTTTTATCGTCATTTGTCACAGGAATGGGAATATTCTATACTATATTAAGGATTCTCTTTTTCATTGGTTTTTATCTGCTTTTCAGTTATGGGTTATTTACTATTGCGAATAAAAGAGGAGATAAAAACGCAATACTGGCTTGGATACCAATCGCAAACTTTTATTTGTTAGGAACTTTCATCGGTGATTTTGATATTGCCGGTAAACCAATGAAGAATGTGGAAGTGCTGTTACCGGTAGCCGTCGTTTTATATTATGTATTTGGCAGTATCTGGTATATCGGTTATTTACTGGCCGCAGTATGTCTGTTGTTTATTATTTATGCTTTATATACTTATTACAGAAATGCAGTTCCTGAGAAGGCTTTATTCTATACAATAATATCTGCCATATTGCCAACAATTAGCATACCTGTCATTTTTTTCTTGATAAAAGATAAATAAAAATTGTCATTAATTCGCTGATATTATCAAAAGTGGAGCATTCTCCACTTTTTTTAATTGTATTTTCCTTGAAAAAATATTAAAATAGTAATAATATTGTGCTAGGAGAATTAGATGAAAAGAAAAGCGTTTGATACCCACCATAAAGAAAGAAAATATTCTACATTCATGTACATCCCTCACAATGGTGGAGCAACCAAGACAATAAGAGTAACCTCTCCCATCATAAAACTGTCAAGTCTGTTTATGATGTTTATTGTTATTATCTCATTATTAGTAGTTGGGTTAACCTATTTCATAAATGAAAGCAGAGATTTAAGTTCAAAATTAAGCGAAGTGGTTAATGAGCAGCAAATGCAGGTTTCTGTTTTGAACTCATATATTCAAAGGCAGTCCTACCTTATAGAAAACAAATCTGATGAGCTTATGAGTATTGAAGGATTACAGAATTCCATTGGAATGGCTCTCATGAACCTGTCAATCAAACTTGAAAATGTCACCACCACCTATGTTGATACCTATGCAGAGTCCAGCGGAACTGCTCCTTTATCATATACCCAGGTGGAAGCTTTTTTAAAGGATGCACAGGATCTTGCCAATACACTGTCAAAAGTTGAACAATTATCAGCCACCTCCGACAGTCAGCTTCTATCATTCAATCTTCTGAAAAATGAATTGAAAAAATATTTAGATAAAATTCCTTCCGTCTGGCCAACTGAAAGCACCGCAATCAATTCGCCTTTCGGAACAAGGTTCCATCCTATCCTGAGTGTGTATAAGACTCATACCGGTGTCGATCTCGGAGGTACCAAAGGGGATGACATTTATGCTTCCGGCGAAGGAACTGTTGTTTTTTCCGGATACAACGGCGGATATGGCTACATGATTAAAATTGACCATGGCGAAGGTATTGAAACTATTTATGGTCATTGTTCAAAGCTTTTAGTCAATGTAGGGGATTATGTTGAAAAAGGTCAATTAATAGGACTGGTAGGCAGCACAGGTTTGAGCACAGGTCCTCATCTTCACTTTGAAGTGAGAATTGATAATGTCCCGGTCAATCCTCTTGCATTCATCGGAGAGTAAGGAGTACAGAATGAAAAATAAGATTTCAAATAAAGCAAAGAAAATAGATACCTATATTGGTTTTGATTCACATATAAAAGGAGATATCGAAAGCGAAAACTCAGTCAGCATCGATGGTAAGATTGATGGCGATGTCACTTGCAAAGGTGAAGTGATTATTGGTAAGAACTCAATTATTGTCGGTAATGTGAAGGCATATAATGTCACTGCATCAGGACATGTCAAAGGGAATATCAATGCTGAAGACTTCATTAAACTAACGACTTCATGTATTGTAGAAGGTGACATCTGCGCTAAAAGCTTTATCGCTGATGAAGGTGCTGTTTTTAACGGAGTCTGTAACATGTGCAGTCAAGTAACAAAAAAGGATGCTAATCAAGAATGAATAAAATAAAAAAACCAATAAAGTCAAAGAAAGTGAAGGACTCTTCAGTGCCTTCTTTTTGGCAGATTTTTTCCAGTACATTCGGTACGGCAGTAAAAATCATCTTCTCAGTGGTTCTTTTAGCCGGTGCCATTGTCGGTGGCCTTGGTATCGGACTTGTTTCCGGCTGGATTGAGTCAGCCTATGTCATTCAGGAAGCAGATCTTGAAATCAATACCAATCTTACAACTTACATTTATGCTGATGATGGTAAAACAGTCATCGAAAAGCTGACAGGATCCGATAATATCAACAGAGAACAGGTGGGTTTTGAAAGTATTCCTAAAAATCTGCAGAATGCGATAGTAGCGATTGAAGATGAGCGTTTTTATGAGCATCAGGGCTTTGATATCATCAGAATCGGCGGTTCCATTGTCGCATTAGTGACTAATAAAGGTGAAATTTCTCAAGGTGGAAGCACCTTGACTCAGCAGGTATATAAAAACATCACAGGCCGGTTTGAACAGACTTTTGAAAGAAAATTTCAGGAAATTTACAATGCCATCAGACTTGAAATGAAAATAGATAAAAATCAGATATTAACGCTTTATGCCAATATCATCAATATGGGTAACGGGTCTTATGGATTCAAGTCTGCCTCAGCCATGTATTTCGGAAAAGACATAAGTACTCTCAATCTTGCTGAATGTGCTTTACTGGCCGGAATACCCAATGCACCAAGCCAGTACAACCCATATACTGAGAAAGGGTTGAAGGACTCGATTTCCAGACAGCATCTGGTCCTGAATAAAATGCTCGAACTTGGTATGATTTCACAAGCTGAGTATGACGAAGCTTATAACTATGAATTAGTCATAGTCCCCAAGGAAGAGCTTTTAATTGCAGACCGGGCCACTTCCTATTTCGTGGACCAGGTCATTTCAGATGTCATCAAACAGATTGCTCTTGAAAAGAATGTATCTGAAAGAACCGCTTCACAATGGGTCTATAATAACGGTTATAAAATATATACCACGATTGATCTTAATATACAGGCATCAATGGATGAGGTCTTTTTAGATCCCTCCTATTTCCTTGTACTTGACGATGATGGGAATGTCATTAATAAAGACGCAGAAAAATATGCAGAAACCCCGCAGGCTGCCATGGTTATCATGGATCAGACAAACGGAGAAGTCAAAGCCATTTATGGCGGGAGCGGTGAAAAGACAGGGTCAAGGACATATAACAGGGCTACTCAGGCTGAAAGACAACCTGGTTCCTCATTTAAACCTATCGCTATTTACGGTCCGTCAATAGATTTGAAACTGATTACCGCAGCGACTATTATCGATGATGTCCCTGTAAGACTGGATCCAAAGAATCCTGAGGACATTTATCCTACGAACTATACAACAGGAAGTTATAAAGGGCTCACTACGATTAGAAATGCTTTGAAGGCTTCAGTCAACGTTGTTGCTGCCAGAGTGTTTGTGGAATACCTCGGCCGTGATAATTGTGTTGATTACCTTAATAGAGTCGGCATCGACAGAGGTGATTACATCTATGATGACAGTACCGTGTCTGTTGCCACCGGCGGACTTGAAAAAGGAGTCAATCCTCTTTTAATGGCTTCTGCTTTTACCACATTTGCCAATAATGGAATTTATATACCAGACCATACTTATCGTGAAGTCCTTGACGCCAAGGAGAATGTGGTCATCAAGTTCAATCAGCCTTTTGTGGAAGCTTACTCAGAACAGTCAGCTTTCATTATGACCAGCATGCTACAGGAGGCAACACTTCCTGCAAATACTTCCTATGGAGTTAATGGTACCGCTTCCGGTTATGTCCGCATACAGGACGGTGAAATGCCGGTAGCCGGTAAAACTGGAACCACCAGTGATTACTGGGATAAATGGTTTGTCGGTTATACTCCCTATTATACCGCCGCTGTCTGGTATGGATATGACAATAACATCGCTCCCATATCATTAAAAAAACTGGAGTATAATCAGGCACTTATTATCTGGGATGCCGTTATGGAAAAAGTTCATGAAGGTCTTCTGCCTAAAAATTTCAGCAAACCCACCACAGGGATAGTGACCAGAGATATCTGCATTTATTCCGGTAAAGTAGCAACCGATCTTTGTTATCAGGATCCAAGAGCGACTAAACTGCCTGATGTGATTACTGAATATTTCATTGAAGGAACAGAACCAGCCTTTTTCGAAGAATGTGATGTTCATCAGATTATCCCGCAATGTACTGCCAGCACTGATTTAGAAGGAAGGTATTTACTTGCAACACCTGACTGCCCTCAATCTACCATCATCAATAAAGTGGGGTTAGTCAGACCGAAGCCATATATCCCGCAGGATCCTGATGATCCGGTAGTCGCTGACAGATATCTTGAAATTCCGGTCGGTGAATACTGTACAGAACATGGTAAGCAGGAAATTCTTGAAAACATAGTAAACAACGGGAGTGATTAATCACTCCCTTATCTGTCCGTTTCCTTTGATAATGTATTTATATGAAGTAAGCTCTTTAAGCCCCATTGGGCCTCTGGCATGAAGCATCTGGGTACTGATACCAATTTCTGCCCCGAATCCGAATTGACTGCCGTCAGTGAATCTTGTAGAAGCATTGACATAAACAGCGGCAGCATCAACCATCCTGGTGAATTTTTCAGCATTTTCAGTAATGTCAGTGACAATGGTCTCTGAGTGTTTCGAGTTATATTTATTAATGTGTTCAATCGCTTCATCCACATCCCTGACTACTTTGCAGGCCAGTATGAAGTCAAGGTATTCCATATACCAGTCACTTTCTTCTGCTTTCACTGCTTCTTTCAAAATGCTTAGAGTCTTATCGCATCCCCTTATTTCCACATGATAAGGAGCCAGTGCTTTTGCCACTTCAGGAAGGAAGGACTTATATATTTTTTCATTAATCAAGATGGTTTCCACCGAGTTACAGACTGCCGGTCTCTGAACCTTACCATTGACAATGATATTGATGGCATCTTCTTTGTTACAGGTTTCATCAACATAGACATGACAGTTCCCAATACCTGTCTCAATCACCGGTACTGTAGCATTTTCTATGACAGAATCAATCAACGACTTTCCACCTCTTGGAATCAGAAGGTCAATATATTGATTGCACCTCATCATTGAGGTAGCCACTTCTCTGCCGGTATCTTCCACGAGCAATATGCATCCCTCAGCAAAACCGATTTCCTGCAGTGCTTTGTTTATCGTACTGACAATCGCCTTGTTTGAATGTATTGCCTCGCTGCCACCTCTTAAAATCACTGCATTTCCTGATTTTAGACATAACCCTGCTGCATCTGATGTCACATTCGGTCTCGCTTCATAGATAATGCCGATGACTCCGATGGGTACTCTTACTTTATTGATCACCAGTCCATTCGGCCGGTTGATGACTTCCATCAATTCTCCAATCGGATCATGGAGTGCGGCTGTTTCACGTAATCCCTCAGCCATCTGAGTAATCCTCTCTACAGTTAACCTCATTCTGTCAAGTAAAGCAGCGGTTGCTCCGCTTTTTTCCATATTGATGACATCAATCTCATTCTTATCTAATATATACCTGCTGTTTTTCTCCAATGCATCCGCCATCACATGCAGGGCATGATTTTTGTCTTCTGCAGTGACACCCTGAAGAAAATATTTCGCCTGTTTCGCTTTTTTCCCCAATTCATCAATATACATCTTTTTCCCCTTTTCTGAACCATGTCCCGACATCTTCCCCTTCAGTTATCTTTTGAAGGTTATTCATATCATCACCATTGGCCAGTACTACTTCTATATGATTCTCTGTTGCCATTTTTGCGGCTGTGAGTTTTGTCATCATTCCACCTGTCCCCATTTTTGATGAGCTCTTGCCGACAAAGTTCATCATCTTATCATCAATCTTCTCAACTACTTTAATGACTTTGGCTTCTTCATCTTTTCTTGGATCTCCATCATAGAATCCATCGACATCTGACAGCAGGATAAGAAGCTCTGAGTTCGTAAGTGCTGCGACAATGGATGATAAGGTATCATTGTCGCCAAAGGAGAATTTATCAAAGCTGACCAGCTCATCAGTGGAGATGGCATCATTCTCATTGACAATGGGAAGCACATGCTTTTCAAGAAGGCTGTTGAATGTATTAATGGCGTTATTCTTGGTCACTTCATTCTCAGTAATGGTTCTTGTCAATAAAATCTGTCCGACTATAATGCCATACTCAGAAAAAAGTTTAGAGTAAATATGCATCAGTTCACACTGCCCGACAGAGGCAACTGCCTGTTTTTCTGTAATCGCTGTGGGTTTCTTTGAAAGATTCAGTTTCCCCATGCCGACGCCTACCGCACCTGATGTGACAAGAATCACCTGCTTATCATTATTGATCAGATCAGCTACCCTTCTTGCCAGGTGCTCCATTCTGGTCAGGTTTATTTTCCCGTTTTCATAAGTCAGCGTAGATGTCCCTACTTTAATTACTATTCTTTTTGCTTCTTTTAATATTTTTCTCATAAATCCCTCTTTATCCGGTTATTTGAAATAGTATATCATACCAGTTCAATTTCTCCAATTGCTCCTAATTTATCTCCCATGATTGCCATGGCTCCTGACACCCCTTCTATCTCATATGCCCATTCAATTGCCTTCTTGATATCACTGACATTCTTAATTCTGTTGCAGGTTGCTGTGGCCACCGCATCTGCAAGGGCTGTATCCTTTGACAGGATAACTGCCGCATCAGCCTTACCAAAACTTAATGAATGCCCTACCGTACCACTTGATGTGCAGATGCCAATCGGAAATTTCTCTTTTCTAAGCAGTATATTCACTTGCCCTGACAATGGTGAATTACCTGCAAAAATGCCGATTATACGGTCTTTCTGAGAATCAAAATAGATATCCCCGCCGTTTTCCACAAACACATTCATTGAGTATTGTCTAAGGGCTGCCCCGACATACTCTGCCACCATGCCAGCCACGGCCGCAAATGGCCCTACATCGGCTTTTTTACCTGCCGCAAGCATTCTTTCTATCACTTCATCTTTTTCTGTTATATCAGAAATAGGAACCAGTGAAGTCAGAAAAGGCGGTGATAAGGTAATATAGTCATTCAATATCTTTCTTACTCTGACAATCTGCTGATAGGCCTGCTTCTCAAGATTTTCATCACAGCCAATCAGCAGGTCTGTTTCTTTGACACAGACATTGAACATTACCAGATTATTCTTGAAGGTATCTCTATAAAATCTTTTTTCGTACATACTCTTAAAAATAAAGCGGCCATGAGGCCGCCTTGTATTATAACTCTACTTTTATAATTCCTATCGGACAAGCCTTAATGCACAATTCGCATACGAGACATTTTTCCTTATCAAACTGCAGTTCATCATTATCATTCATCGTCAGCGCACCCGAAGGGCATACGGAAGTACAAGAACCACAGTCTATGCAAGCATCTTCGTCTCTGATAATTGATTTTGTATACATCTTGTACTTGACATCAAGTTCATCCAGGTATTTCAAGGCATCAGCGACGTTTTTTTCTTCCCCGCTGATTTCTGTAATCAGATTTCCCTCACTGCCATAATTGATATCTGCATGTAATATATTGAACATGACATCATATTTTTTGACCAGTTCATAGGTGATCGGTTTTCCGACATTACCTTTTGAAAAATATATTTTAATTTTTGCTTTTGTCATTTTATTTCATCTCCCTTATCTCAAGTTTATTGATCTTGTCTTCCTTGGGAAGTGGTGTCACAGCTTCAGACAATGTGAAGTTTGAATGCTGAATCCAGTCTTTTAATGTCGCTGCAATTTCTCTGGCCCTGGTAAGACTTGATAAAGGTGCAGTCAGTACCTTTTTACCCTTGAATTCTACTGATCCGCTTCTTAACTGCTCATAATTATATTTTATATCATATGTTTCATTTCCGCTTTTATCAACCACAGGAGTGTAGATATCCTTATTGGCAACAGCGGTATACATCAGCATTTCCTCATCTATAATAGGAATCGGGATACCTATACCTACAAAAAGTGATGCTCCGTATTTATAATATGTGGCCCCCTTAACATATCTTGTACTCATGTCTTTTAAGTTTCCTGTCACAGCAATCGTTCCGGCCAAGCTTGTGGGAACACCGTTTTCACCTCGTTCCTGAGATGGATTATGCTGAGTTCCCTGCCATGATACATATCCGATGGCACCACCCAGGAAAATCCTCGTCCCTATTCCGATGGTTCTGTAGTACGGATCATTAAGCAAAGGACTAAGTTCCCCTGCTGTAGAGTAGTTTATATTTCCATAGCGCGGTAGCAAAGTACCCATATAAGTATAAATGGTTTTATCTGTTGAATTAACGGCAGCAGGATAGTTCTGGTATGCATTTCTAGGGTTATACATGTAAGCCTGATTGACATTGTTCTTATTGATGGTCGTCAGGATCTCTTTTCTCGGATAACAGTCAGTACCATAGCTCTTTGCATATAACTTGATATCTTTTCCAGCCACAAAATCCTCAATGACATGTCCACCGCCATATTCCATACCCAATGTATTGGACAACTCGGTAGCTCCGATGTATAAATCAACAGCGGCAAGACCTGCATAGGCAGGTACATCATTTAATGTAACAGACTGCATTTTGATAGGCGGATTTGAATGTCCTGTATTGATGAAAGCACCTGAAGAGCACATGGGGCCAAAAGTACCGGTGGTCACAACATCAATTTCTTCTGCTGCTCTTTTATACCCTTTTTCTTTTGCAATCTGAATCACCTGCTCAGCAGTGACAACGACAGCTTTGCCTTTTTTAATCTTTTCGTTAATTTCAGCTACAGTTTTCATATTCTTATCACGCTTTCTTTTTATAACATTATAAGACTTTAGTTCTTGATTGTAAATAAAATTAATTGAATTATGGGATTAGAAAAACTTGTTTTTAAAGGAACGAAGTGATTACTGCGGATATTCCGGCAAGGAAAAGAATCAAAATAATGATTTTCTTGAATACTTTTTCATTTATTTTATGAGACAGGTAATTTCCTAAGAAAACACCGATCAATGAAGCCGGCAGGAAAAAAAGAGACTTGCTGATGACATCAGAGGTCACCAGATGATTCATGAATAAGCTGGCAATGGCAAATATTCCTGTAAAGAAAAAAAACAACGTCAGATTCCCTCTGAATTCATGTTTCTCATGATCTTGATTCTGTAAGAAAAGTACAATGGCAGGACCTCCCATTGATAAGAGTCCTGACAGAAATCCACTGGTCAACCCTGCAGCACCATATGCAAAATGTCCTTCTTTAATTCTCAGCTTATAGCCTGAAGCAAGAAGAATGGCACTGATGACTACCATGACTCCCATGGCAATTTTCAGCTCCTTAACCGGGACAAAGGAAAGTACTCTGACACCAGTCATGACTCCGCCGATACCAAGTAAAATCATCACCCATATTTTTCTGATGTTGCTGTATCTGAATGTTTTTAAAAGCATATAGAAGTTGGCCAGTAGTCCGGTCAGTATCATGATGGCAATCACTTCATTAGCCGGTATAAAGAAAGAAAGTATCGGTGTTGCCACCAATGACTTTCCAAATCCTGATATTCCCTGCACTGCGTAAGCAAATATCAAAACAAATATACCAATTACAACAATATAATCCATTAAACCCCCAGTTGTCAGTTAAGCACGGATATCAGGTTTATCTCCACTCATATCAGCTGTGGGAATAATCAGTTTGTCTTTATCATTTCCATTTTTAACTGTTTCCTTGTTCTTTATCTTTCTTGTCAATGCCACATCAAGTACCTGGTCCAATTGTGAAACAGGAATGACTGTCAGATCTTTTAATACTGCTTCAGGAACATCAACCAAATCTTTTTTATTCTCCCAGGGAATGATGACCACTTTCATGGCAGCTCTTCTTGCTGCTGTCAGTTTTTCCTTCAGACCTCCAATTGGCAGAACCCTTCCCCTTAATGTAATTTCTCCGGTCATGGCAACATCCTTCTTAACAGGAATATTGGTCAGTGCGGAGATAATGGCCGTAGCCAGTGTAATGCCGGCAGAAGGTCCGTCTTTAGGAACTGCTCCTTCAGGGATATGAATATGTATGTCTTTGTTTTTATAGAACTCCTCATCAATACCATATTTTTCAGTTTTTGAACGGATATAACCGAGAGCGGCTTTTGCAGATTCCTTCATCACATCGCCTAGCTGCCCTGTTAATTCAAAGTTTCCGGTACCTGGCATCACATTCACTTCAATAGATAATGTGTCTCCGCCTACATATGTCCATGCCAGTCCTCTGACAATACCAACTTCGTCTTTGTCAAATGCAAGTTCATAACTGTATTTTTCAGGGCCAAGATAATCATGAAGGTTTCCTTTACTGATGGTAATGGATTTTCTGTTCTCCTCAATCAAATGGGTAGCTACTTTTCTGCAGAGTGATGCAATCTCTCTTTCAAGGCTTCTGACACCTGACTCCATTGTATATCCCTGAATCACCTGCATCAGTGCATCATCTTTTATTTTCAGCTGAGAATTTTTCAGTCCATGTTTCTTGAATTGTTTTGGAATCAGATGATTCTTGGCAATATGGAGTTTCTCTTCACCTGTATAACCTGACACTTCTATGATTTCCATTCTATCCAGTAACGGTCTTGGAATGGTATCAATCGTATTGGCAGTAGTAATGAACATGACCTGACTTAAATCAAGTGATACTTCAAGATAATGATCTCTGAATGCATAATTCTGCTCAGCATCCAAGACTTCAAGCATCGCTGATGCCGGATCTCCTCTGAAATCATTTCCCATTTTGTCTACTTCATCAAACAGAATTAAAGGGTTGATAGATTCTGCCTGCTTAATTGCCTTTGCGATTCTACCGGGCATTGATCCGATATAGGTTCTTCTGTGGCCTCTTATTTCAGCTTCATCTCTGATTCCGCCTAAAGACATTCTGACATAGTTTCTGTTCACTGCCTCTGCAATTGATTTCACAATGGAAGTTTTCCCGACACCCGGAGGACCTACAAGACAAAGTATAGGCGCATTAAATCCTTTTGACATCTTTCTTGCAGCAATATATTCTACAATTCGCTCTTTTACTTTGGTCAGTCCATAGTGATCTCTTTCAAGCACTTCTCTTGCATTTTTAAGATCTAATACTTCTTCAGTCCTTTTTTCCCACGGCATACCAATCAGCCATTCAATATATGTTCTTAAAACAGTAGATTCTGCAGACATGGAATTCATTTTTTTCAGTCTGTCAATTTCTTTATCCAGTTTTTCCTTCACTTCTGCAGGGAAAACCCTGTTTTCCATTTCTTTCCTGTATTCATCTACTTCATCATTCATTTCAGCAGGCTCACCGAGTTCTTCTTTGATGACTCTCAACTGTTCTTTCAGATAATATTTTTTCTGCATATCATCAATCTGTCCCTTGACTTTACTGGAAATGTCTTTTTCCAGTTCCAGTATCTGTATCTCTTCTACGATAATAGGAAGTAACTTGGTGATTCTCTTGACTGGATCAAGTTCCTCAAGCAATGTCTGTTTCTGTTCCACTTTGAGATTCATTGACCCGACAATTAAATCAGACAGTTTTGATGTGCTTTGTGTTGAAATGATGGAGAAAATCGTTTCAGGTGAAATCCTTCCAGCAAGAGCAGCATATTCTTCAAACGATTCAATGGCTTTTCGTCTTAGCGCTTCTTCTCTTCTGTACCCTTTTTTACTTTCAGGTTCAACAAGGATTTCAATAATACCTTCAAGATATGGTGCTGTAAGTGTATTTTCAAGAATTCTGCCACGTTCCATCCCTTCCACAAGTACTCTGATTGTTTTTCCGGGCAGTCTTAAAAGCTGTTTCACCTTTGAAATAGTCCCATATTCGTATGTATCTTCTATATTCGGCATTTCAACCAAGGTATTCTTCTGAGTCGTCAGAAAAATAATCTGATCGCTTTCCATTGCTTTTTCAAGCGCCTGTACAGATTTTTCTCTTCCTACATCAAAATGTATGATCATATTTGGTAATATAGATAATC
>JAFGUQ010000099.1 GCA_016938455.1 Clostridia bacterium | reverse complement strand
TTCATTCTTTCTTTCATTGAAATTCATCTTATAAGTAACAAATCCAAAATGTGTAGGTGCCTTTCTTACACCAACATGTTTCCCTGTTGCTAACCATTCTCTCGGAATTCCCATGGCAAGATCAATTCCACCATTTCTTTCCATGACAAGCGCATCTCTAATATATCTGGCTACTGATACAGGTGTCCATAAATGCTGCAGGTCTCCGCTTAATTCACTGGTACCGGCAGCTTCATTTCTTTCTTCACACCAGGTAAAAAGCGGAGTCCCATGATTGAATACCGGATACAGATATCTGCATGCTTCATCTCCCATTCCCATCATCAGATAAGTTTGAGCGATATTATCAAGAGAAACCGCCACCCACAATCCGTCTTTCATCCATCCAATACCCAGCGGGAGCCCGCCAGCACTGATATTTTTCTCAATATGTTTCAATGTGCCAAGTACCAATTTATTGTCCTTTTTCAAGATATCACAGGGAAATACTGAAAACAAAGCTCCCCAGTTACTGCCAGAAGTCTTGTTAGGAGTTCCAGGAATCCATTCATAGTCATTTTCACAGATGACTCCTTTTGTAAGTGAATGATTCAAATCATTTAATGCATTTAAATAATATTCGCTGATTTTATTTATGTCTTCAGTCTTTTCAAGAATCATGGCCGCTTCAAGTGTCAGTTTGTCTGCAAAAACTGCCAGAAAATTATGCGGATAGAATACACCAAAGTAATCTTTTCCATTCATCAGACCCCCATCGCCCATTCCTCTTGGCAAGAGTCCGAACTCCGCATCAGGTCTATTGCTGTTTCTGGTTTCTTTACGCCTGGATTCCTGGAATAAAGAACTGGCTAACATATGGGGATACACTTTCTCAAGAAAATCAATATCACCTGTCAGATGATAATGTTCCATAATCGCCCACGCCTTATATCCAGAAGCTCCCCACATATGATGATTCCAGCCTTTTGGATCAGCCCAGTTGCCATCAGCTCCCTGGCTATCTATATGCGCTTTTAATCCTTCTTCAGCCATATGATGAAACCCTGCCTGATCAAGCATTACAGAGGCAATCAGCGGCTCGAATGAGTTAGGAGAACGAT
Source organism: Clostridia bacterium (assembly GCA_016938455.1). Lineage (GTDB taxonomy): Bacteria > Bacillota > Clostridia > DUPQ01 > DUPQ01 > JAFGUQ01. The sequence continues at coordinate 8,414 of JAFGUQ010000099.1, read as the reverse complement.
ACATCTTAGTACCCGGGGTTTCAACCATATCACCGTTTTTTATTCGTTCTCTCATTACAAAAAGGTCCATAAGACAAGCTTGAAACCCTTCTTTCACCATGTCATCAGGAATATCAAACTTGACAGCTTCATTTATCAGCTTTATCCATTGTTTTTTTGCATGGTTGAATTTCTCATTCCAATCAATTTTCTCAAGTTTATCGATATTCTCTTCATATTCTTCATATGGTCTGACTAACCATCCTGTTTTTGTCTCTCCAGGTCTGATGTCCCACTGAAACATCAATGTTTTCTGAAAATTAATCTTGTCTTTTTCTTTTGTATTAAAATCAGGAACCTCAGCTTCATTGATGATTTCGTGAGATAAAGGATATTGATCAGCACCATAACCAATAGCGAGAATTCTGTCCGGTCGTTCAAATTCCATCGCCAGAAGAGCATTTGGATTGTACCCGTCAATCCAAGCAGGATTGCTGATCACCCATCCTCCAATATGCTCACAAGATAATTGGCATAACCGGTTGTTATTACCGGTATTGATGATTGAAATCTTAAATATATCTTCTGATGCTGCACCGATGGCTTCAATGACATATGTGATATCATCTTTTATATAGGTATTCACTAATCCAGGAATACCTTGTTCTGATCTTTTCCAGAAAGAGGATTCAGTTTTTTCATGATCAACCAGAGGAACAAGTTCAAGTACCCATTTAACATCAGGTGATTTCCAGACATTATTGTTCATGGCAGCTAAAGTATCATATGACCATGATATTCGAAGCTTCCCCGGTTTAACATCAAGAAGAGTTTTATGACTTCCTTCCGGCTGACAGATAGTAAGCCGGTGCGGGGGAGCAAAAGCATATGAAAAATCGATAGAATTCTGATTATTAAATGTCATTATTATCATCTCCCTGAAAATGATTTTCAATATCTGATGAATTTAAAGTAACATTTGAAATGAATAATGTCAATTTGATTTATGTCAGAGCTTCACTTATTAAATGAACGAACAAATCATGAAGCGTCAGATTATCATCAGCGTGGTTAAGAATGGATTCAATGTGTTTAATACCTGAATTATAAAATGAAACCCTGGAAAAAGGTTCTCTTAATTCTTGAACATTAGTGTCCAAGCCAAGACTCTTTCTTATTTCATTCTCAATGAATCTGGCAAATCCCTCTTTCCACTCCTGCCAGATCATATATTCATAGTCAACCTGATTCAACGTATTCTTGAGTAAAGAATATACAGCACATATTTTTTTATAATCATTCAAAGCTGATAATTGTTCCAATTCAAGAAATGCTTTCCTGAATTTCAGATTGTCATATGGGAACGGATGATTCATTTCCACATGAAATTATCTGATTTTTTATTGATCATAGCTATCTCAAGATTCTTTCTTAAATCCATCTCATAAAATTCATATTGATGACAATGAACAAACTCATGAAACACATTGATTAATTCAGAAGTTGAAGACAATGCATGTTCAGTGATGATGGCAGCTGGTTTTCCCCCATAAAATTCTAACGGGAAAGAAGCCAGAATATGTTCAGGCATGCTGATTCCAGGAAGCTGATTTTCAAGAACAAAAACATATTTCTGAAGTAATTCATCAAAGTCAAATACATAGAAAACCTGATGATCAACAACAGCGATGGGATACAATTTCGAAAGAGAATTATCAAGTATCTTGATTTGATTGTAAACTTGAAAAACTTCATTGTTCAGTTTTTCTGTTATTCTCTTAATAAACATATCTTTATTCATTTTCAGTTCTCCAATATGTGATTTATAATCTCATCTACATAAGCTGAAGTTGTCGCAGTTCCCCCAATATCACGAGTGACTGTTTTTCCTTCTTCAAGCACTGCTGCCATTGCATTTTCAATTTTTAGTGCTGATTCTTTTTCATTGATAAATCGCAGCATTTGAATGGCTGATAGAATAAGAGCAGTCGGATTAGCTATGTTTTTACCGGCAATATCAGGAGCACTTCCGTGAACCGCTTCAAATACGGCAAATTCTGTACCTATGTTCACACCTGGAGCAAACCCTAATCCTCCAACCAAACCAGCGCATAAATCAGAAATAATATCTCCATAAAGATTAGGTAAAACAAGAACATCATAAACCTCTGGTGACTGAACCAGTTTCATGCACATGGCATCCACAATCATTTCTTCAAATTGTATTTCCGGATATTCTTTTGAAATGGTTCTTGCAATTGACAGAAACATGCCATCAGTCATTTTCATGATATTGGCTTTATGAACAGCGGTTACTTTCTTCCTGTTCTCTTTTCTTGCATAATCAAATGCAAATCTGACAATTCTTTCGCATCCTTTTCTAGTAAATATCTTAATGCTTTCAGCTGCATCATCACCAATCATATGTTCAATCCCGATGTACAAATCTTCTGTATTTTCTCTTACAATCACTAAATCGATATTTTCATATCTGGATGGGACTCCTTTGTAGTTTTTGATAATCCTCAGATTAGAATACAAGTCAAGTTCTTTTCTCAAAAGCACATTAATGCTCCTGAATCCATCTCCGACAGGAGTAGTGATAGGACCTTTTAGCGCTACTCTGTTATTTTTGATTGATTCAAGAACATCATATGGAAGAACATCTCCGTGCTTTAAGAATGCACTGTTTCCAGCTTCTTTGATCTCCCATTTAATATCCGCTCCAGTAGATTCAATTAGTCTGACTGTTTCTCTAATAATTTCTGGTCCGATTCCATCTCCAGGAATCAAAGTAATTATATGCATATCTGTCCCCCTCATTTATGTCTCATCAAATCTTCTTATAATGATTTTGCAATTCTGAAACCTAAATCATCAATTTTAAAAGTTGGATGGCTTCTGCGACGATTAGTGGCCAGACAGCCTCTTTCCTGATCGCACCAGCCACCACCCCGTAATATTCTATATGACCCGTACTTTTCTTTATCGTATATATCAAAGCACCATTCCCAGACATTTCCAAGCATATCATAGAGCCCATAAGAATTCGGTTTCTTTTTGCCGACCTCATGAGTTTTCCCTTCTGCATTCTTTATATACCATGCAATCGAGTCGAGTTCACCATATCTAACCTTACCGGTTCCAGCTTTACATGCAAATTCCCATTCTGCATCAGTAGGTAATCTGAATCCGCCAGAGCCGTAATCACATAGAACTTCATCCAGATTGTCTGTGAATAAATAAAACGGAGTTAAATTCATCTTTGCTGAAAGCAGATTACAAAATGAAACGGCATCAATCCACGATACATTCTCGACCGGATTGTTATCGCCAACATAATTAGAAGGTGACTGTCCAGTAATCTCATGATACAGTTTCTGTGTTACAGGATATGAAGACAGATAGAAACTTTCTATCCTCATATCCCATTTTCTCTTGATTCTGTCATCTCTTAGGCTGATGATGCCAGCTGGTATTTTAATCAAGTTCAAATTATGCATTTCATTTTCATTATTAACTGATGTCATTGTCAATTCCACTTTTTGACTGATAATATATCACAAATATTGAAGATTTTCTATCTTTTGCCTAATCTGTAAATCTCAAATTTTCTTTTTCCAACAGAAGTCTTCTCAAGTCTGATGAATTGTTTTAAATCAAGTTTCTGTTTTTTATCTGAGCAGATTGCAAGAACAGCGCCGGATTTCATTGCTTTTTCAAGATTTGACTCAAAAATTTTCATGAAAGATTCATTATCAGTCACCCATGATACTATTTGATTATATGGGATATCAGTGAAAAGAATATCTGCTTTAAAGTCAAATTCTTCATTCTTATTCACATTCAGGATATCCAGCCTTATTGCCTGACTTTTGATAGATTTTTTGTTCTCTGCTATTATCTTTTTAATTCTTTTTGCACTTTCGACGGCTTCAATGTGTGATGTTTTACCAAACTGCTTAGCCAACACAGTAAGTTCAATGATTCTTTTTTCAATGCCTTGCTCACTTAATAATGAAAAATTTTTCAATGCAAATGAAATGAACCCCTCATCAATATCAGAACCAATGATTTCACTGATTTTCTCATGGTGCAGTATACCTAGTACAGTCAGCAGATAACCTCCGCCGCACATGGGGTCATAAAGACAGATACCTTCTTTTTTATCGATATGCTGTATTGCTCTTTCGAAAATTTCTGAAGCAAGTCTGACAGGGAAATTAGTCATTCCAGGTTTCTGATAAATAACCCGTCCGCTTGAGAAATCTTCAAAATTCATATTTTCAGCGTATCGGTACTCCATATTATTCCTCTATTTCAAAAAACTGCTTCAATGATAAAAGATAATGAGTATTCTGACCTTTCAGATTCTCAAGTTCCTGTTTCCACTCATCTACAAACTGTATCGGACTGTTTTTTATCGCATATTGACAATATGCGATTTCACGTTCATAAATATCAAATCCTGCAGGAGCACAATAAAGTGTTTTCTGGTTTTTCATCAGGTCTGAACCGAAAGTATTGATTAACATAGATTTAAAGTAGAAAAGATTTTTCGCCATGTAGAATTTATAGTCACATTCTTTTTCAGAGTGTGTTTGATCCGAGTTAGGACTGATATCTCTGTTACATTGCATAAAGTCATCGTTAGCAAGTTTCTGTCTGACTTCTATCGGTGAGAGAATATTATCATTACGGTCAATAAAATATCCGTTATTTCCCGGGTCAAGCATAATCCACTTGTTCATTGAGTCAATGAAGACAATGGACACCACATGAGTATCATAATCATTCGGGTTAAATGGCAGGCAATGAAGAATTCTAGATTTGAATCCTAATGCCAGGCAGCATTCTGTGAACACGATAGATTGCAATCTGCAATACACACCGTTTTCTTTTCCTTTTCCATATGAATAATCAAGTATATCCAATGATGTTTTTGGTATGAATTCCACATCCTTCGTACCTCCATTATGAAGAACATGATCACAGCACCATCTCAACAGGTTAAGCACTTTTGAGATATCATCTCCATTCCCGGCAACTTCTTTTAAACCGTAAGTTTTAATAAGTGATTGAAAATTTAAATTATCATTATCATATTCAAATTTGAGAGAACAGTTTGAGTTTGAAAAATCCTTGAACACTTTTAATGACCCTGTCAACAACAAATACTCTTTATTCATTACTTTCCCTACTTTCATTTTTTTATGGCTCTTGTCGCTATATATTGAGGTGTGTATTCCCGTAAGATACCACAACCTTCTCTGTCTCTGTCTTCATACAAGTCAGTCAAGACAAATTTCGCTTTTAATTGACCGCCAATCTGTTCTTCCATCGTATGACTGAACTGTATTCCTTCATGAGTATCTACCATTTTATTGATTTCTTCTTCACTTGAATTTTTTAAAGGATTGAATGGAAGTTTGTTTATAATGGTCAGTGGCAGTTGACCATTATCTTCCACAAGAAAATTCATTCCATTGTCCATTCCTGCAAGTAATACTCCACCTGTCTTCAGCACCCGATAGCACTCATTCCAGATATGCTGTACATCTTCGACATAGCAATTTGAAACGGGATGAAATATCATGTCAAACGATTCATCTTCAAATGGAAGTTTCTTGGTCATGTCTCCTTTTATAATATTAATATGATAACCTTCTCGCTTTGCTACAATTCTCTCGCTTTCAAGTTGCTTGTCCGAATAGTCAAACACTGTACACTCAGCTCCTAATGCAGTAAAAATAGGCATCTGTTGCCCACCACCGCTAGCCAGACCTAGTAGTTTAGCTTGTTCAAAAGAGTGAAACCATTCTCTAGGAACATATATGGTAGGTGTGAGGTACACGCCCCAGTCTCCTTTTTTAGCATTCAAGAATTCATCATGGCTGATTGGTATCGACCATTCACAGCCGTTTTCTGCCCAGTTGTCCCAAGTATTAGAATTTATTTTTGTATAGTCAATTGTTTTCATTATTAATTATTTCCTCCTTGACGGATTTAGACAGTTTTTTATAAACCACAGAATAGGAATGGTCAATCATCACTAGCAGTTCGCTGTCAGACACTTCATTGTTTAAATGAATCGTATTGAAATATGGCTGATGTATCTCAGGACAATGATAACCTCTGACCACAGTACCAGGGTAACCACTTCGATAGTACTCACCTGTCTCCCTGTCACAATTCAATGTTATTTTATAATCTTCCGGATCAGGATAAATCTGAGCAAACAACCGGTTTCCCACCTTGACGCACAATGGGATATCCCCAAAAGGAAAATCAAGATAAGCACCTTTTTTTAATAAGCAATACTGAAGAATTTCATCCATGTTCATGAAGACTTCCTTTCGAACAAATCATTTAGCAATAATGCAAGTTCCTTGGCTTCTTTCATTGCTTTCTTATCTTCTTTAGCGGGAATAGCATTAGTATTCATGGATAAAACCTGACCTGCTAATTCACTGTTTGTCTGCCTGAAAACTATGTTGACCCTGTCTATGGCAGCAGATATATTCCCATCACCTCCACCGGTAAGAATGATAACACCTTTTTTTCTTTTCAGTTTGAAATCACTTTCTTTTCTGATGATTCTCCTGGCATAATATACCTGAAACCGGCTTATTAATGAAAGCAGCTGCCCTGACAACTCAGAATAGTGCAAAGGAGACGAAATAATCAGATTATCAACCTCATCAAGCAAATCATAAACTTCATTCATCCGGTCATTAATACTGCATACTCCATGTTCCCAGCAGTATCTGCAATCAGTACATGGACTTATTTTATCATTGTAAGCATTGATAATAACCACATCACCATTTAAATACTTAACTATTTCTTTTACAATTGACATAGAATCACCATCAACTCTTGGAGATCCATTAAGCACTAATGTCTTCATTATTTCCTCTATTCCCTTTTTATTGAAAACTTCCCTGCATCTTATTTTGTCAAAAACATCACAGGTTTGTCAATATATTTTATTTCTCATGATTAATTTGAATCAATAAAAATCATTCCTTTTATTAACAATCTCATTCTGACTGTCTTTGAGTATAATGAAGTAGTTTTCATAAAATATATCATTGATATCTGCCATGGTATAGTTCTCATTGATTTTTATATTGGCTGATAAATCAGCTTTATGAAATTTAACCATGCCAATATGATTATCCAGAACAATGTCTGTTGATTCAAGATATGTTGCATATTCATCAGGAAGTTTCAATGTAATCGTATATTCATTTTCTAGGTCATGGTAAATTCTCATTTCTAAATCTAATTTAAGATACTGGTCATCTTCTATTTGCATTCCGTTCAATTCTGTATCAATAATTTCGATGGCCTTGACACCATTACCAAACATATATACCGGAGTTTTTATATAGTGGATATTACTGGATAGAATCTGAAGTATGATAAACATCAAGATAAAAATCTGAAAACCGCTTCCCTTATATTTTTTGCTTTTTAATATGAGGATATAGCTTAGGATAAATCCTGCCAGCGGAAGAAGATTTGAAAGCATAAACATGAATAATTTCCCATCAAGTATAGAATACTTTATGTTAGGTATCAGATACTGTACCAATGATCTGTCACTATATGGCAGTTCAATTGTTATTAAGATTGAGACAATGCCTATTATCAATGCATACCTGAACTTCTTATTTGTTTTCATATTTACAATTCCTTCCCATCTTTTCAAAGGTTTCCCAATGATAGATGCACTGTTTTATGAGCATTTAGAATTATCATTCTTTAAATTTGCTTTTCCCTATAATTTGAAACTCTTACTTTTTGTTGCCAATGTTGTCTTTACAAGTTCGGCTAAGTTTTTATCCATATGCTCTAACTGTTCTATTTGCCACAGTTTCTCTGCTTCAACTGATAGTCCTGCCTGGTTTACTGCTTTTAGTGCATATAGTGCAGCACCTAATGCATGGTCTGCCATGTGTGCTGTCGCCACAGCATGACCAATTGATCTTGATACAGCTTGAGTCACTGAATCTTTGCATTCTCTTGCTGCCTGATGCGCATTTACAGAGGCTTTCATTGCTATTCCCGTTTTCACTTTTTTGTTTTCCCAGTCCTTAGCAGTTTCTAAAGCATATACAAGTCTGCTGTCAATAGGGCCATTCATCAATGGAATTGAATGTAAAGAACATTCTCTGGCCCATCTCATTAATTGAATATGCTGTTCTGCTGTTAAAAGCCCACCTCTATGAATCGCTACAAATTTTTTATCTCTCATAGCATTCCTTTTTTAGTTTTCATTGACATATCTTATAAAAGCATCTGTGACAATTGGATCGAACAACTTTCCTTTTTTCTTATCCAGTTCATCAATAATCATGGATTTCTCTCTGATATTGCTGGAATAAACAAGATGATCATGATAGTCAATGATTCTGATGATTCTTGTC
>JAFGUQ010000098.1 GCA_016938455.1 Clostridia bacterium | reverse complement strand
TAGAGAATATGTCTTCCATGCTGCCTGATGCTTGCTGTTTTTTTAATTTATCAATCTCTTTTCTCAAGCTTCTGACTTCTTCAACAATAGAAGAAGCTTTTGAAGCAGTATCTTCAGGTACTGATACTTTCAATACGGAAGCTGCCTCTTTCAGTGCAGATTCTTTACCTTCAAAGTAATCAATAGCTACTAATCCTGTGGCAGCTTCAATACGCCTGACACCGGCAGCTACACCGCTTTCAGAAATAATCTTGAAGAGTCCTGCAATTGAACTGTTAGTCAAATGAGTGCCACCGCATAGTTCCATGCTGAAGTCACCAATAGAGACTACTCTGACAGTATCACCATATTTTTCTCCGAATAAAGCAGTAGCTCCTTTTTTTCTTGCTTCATCAATGGATAGAACCTCTGTTGAAACAGTATTTCCTTCCACTATTCTTTCATTGACAAGCTGCTGTACTTTAGCCACTTCTTCTTCTGTCATGGCACTGAAATGGGTAAAGTCAAAACGCAGTCTTTTCTCATCTACATAAGATCCAGACTGTTCCACATGGTCACCTAGTACTTTACGAAGTGCATACTGGAGCATATGGGTAGTGGAATGGTTTCTTGCAATAGCTGTTCTACGTTTTTTATCCACTTCACAAGTCACACTCTCCCCTGTTTTTATTTCTCCGTCTACTTCTCCTGTATGAACAAAGACACCTTCAGCCGTTTTCTTACAGCTTTTCACCTGCATTCTGAATGTGTCATTGTAAATGACACCATGATCAGCAACCTGTCCTCCGCTTTCTGCATAAAAAGGTGTTTTATCCAGAACAAGAGCCACATCATCAAAATACATGACTTTACTTTCACAAGTCAATGTATCATACCCGACAAATTCGGTTTCCTTTAAATGCTTAAGTGTTTCGTTGGTTTCTCCACCCCATGCATTGGCACCTTCACCTGCTTTATGTGCTTTTCTGGCAGCCTGTTTCTGTTTTAACATTTCGCTGTCAAAACCAGCTTTATCAAGAGTCAATCCTTTTTCAACGGCAATCTCCTCTGTCAGTTCATATGGGAATCCATAGGTATCATGTAGCTTGAATATCTTTTCGCCGCTTAATACTTTGCTTTCTTCTTTGATGGTGTCCTCAATATAGTCATTCAGGATGATTAATCCCTGATCTACCGTAGCCTGGAACCGTTCTTCTTCAATACGGATGACTCTTTCTATATATGCTTCTTTTTCTATCAGTTCAGGATAGGCAGAGCCTGATTCAGCAACAACTACTTTAACAAAGTCACAAAGGAAATTCCCTTTGATTCCTAGTAGCTTACCATGTCTTGCTGCCCTTCTAAGCAATCTTCTCAACACATAACCTCTACCTTCATTAGAAGGTAAAATACCGTCTGATACCATCATGACAGTGCTTCTGATATGGTCTGTTATAAGACGGATGGACACATCCGACTTGTATTCTTTTTTGTAAATAACACCAGCTTTTTCACAGACAGCATCTAAGATAGCACGGATGGTGTCTACTTCGAATAAGTTAGCTACTCCCTGCATGACACAAGCCAGTCTCTCAAGTCCCATTCCGGTATCGATGTTTTTAGAAGCAAGCGGAACATAGCTTCCGTCTTCCTGTTTATCAAACTGAGTGAAAACAAGATTCCATACTTCAATGAACCGGTCACAGTCACAGCCTACTTCACAGTGGTCACTGTCACAGCCGTATTCGATCCCTCTGTCAAAGAATATTTCAGAGCATGGTCCGCATGGACCTGTTCCATGCTCCCAGAAGTTATCTTCTTTTCCAAGACGATAGATTTTAGACTCAGGAAGACCTACCACATCTTTCCAGATGTTGTATGCTTCATCGTCTTCTTCATACACAGAGACAAATAACAGCTCTTCAGGAATGGATAATACTTTTGTAAAGAATTCCCATGCCCATTTGATGGCATCATGTTTGAAATAGTCTCCGAAGGAGAAGTTACCAAGCATTTCAAAGAATGTCCCATGACGGTCTGTCTTTCCCACATTTTCAATATCCATGGTACGGATACATTTCTGGCAGGTGGTCATTCTAAGTGATGGTGGTTTCTGTGCTCCTGTAAAATATGGTTTCAACGGAGTCATTCCCGCATTGATCAATAAAATACTTGGGTCATTTTGAGGAACCAGTGAAAAACTGTTCGCTCTTAAATGACCTTTGCTTTCAAAGAATGTCAGGAAATCTTCCCTTAATTTGTTTAATGATACTTTTTCCATTTTCTTCACCTCATAAGTTTCTATAAAAAAAACTCCCAGTCCTTACATAATATATATAAGGGACGAGAGTAAATCGCGGTACCACCCTAATTCTTTCAGTAAACTGAAAACACTTAGAGACTCTTTAACGTCAGTCAAACGTCCAGTATTAATGGAGGCTAAGGAGTAGCTTCACTATTTCTGCCTGAAAGTTTTCACCAGCCACTTTCTCTCTAAAAGGCATCGACAGTTACTTAATTCCTATCATTGCAAGATTATTGTATAGATAACAAGAAAAATTGTCAAGAAAATCATATTTTAGAATTATAGCTCTAGGTAGTTGAGAGGAAATTTTAATTATAAT
>JAFGUQ010000097.1 GCA_016938455.1 Clostridia bacterium | reverse complement strand
GTGGCAGCAGTACATAGATAAAGAAATTGATCTTATTTTTAGAAAGCTGCAGTAAAAAGTTTTTAGCAATCAGCAGTGATTTACGCATGAACTTTCCTCCTGTTTTTCTGCTTCATAATGATGACCAGTGTGCATAATAGCGCCACTGATAGGCTGATGGTAATTGAAATACAGGCATTATGATAATCATTCAGATAGATGGCATTGAAAATGGAATGATTCACCCAGTATATGGGAGAAAACTGTTTGATGATACCAAAAATACCTGAAGATGGAAGCGGTGTGTATCCGTCTCCAAGAAAAACAAAAATCGGAATGACAAGTTGTGAAATCCCTGCCACCACTGATTCTGATTTTATGAGAATACCAAGCAATGCTCCAAAGGATGAAACCATGATCAGCTCTCCTGTCAGAATCAGCACAGGAACCAGTAAATGGTCTCCCCAATACGTGTTGAAAACAAAAATACCAAGAAATATGAGCAGCAGCATCTGAAGCAGAAGAATGACCACATTACCGGTAATGATTCCCCACTGATAAGTGGCCGTGTTGACTTTTGCAATCAGTACCCTGTCTCTTGTTTTCTGTCTCTGATCACCAATTATATATGTGCTGATGAAAATGAGACCGTAAAAGATGAACATGGAAGTGATGGTCACTCCATAGTAGTCCATGGAACCCGGTTCTCTGGTCTTATTAACTGGAATGACCTTGGTAAATCCGGTCACAGTATTATTCTGGTTCGCCATGGACATGGGATCAATGTTCAATACCTCAAGTGTCATGTTATATCTGTCAACAAATGAACTTATGATGAGTTCAGCCATTGATCCGTTGAAATTATAGACACTGTTTTTATATATTTCAATCTGATTCTCGGACACAATCACATAAGCATCATAAGTATTCTTTCTGATGCCATCCAGTGCTTTCTCCCGGTCTTTCTGCTCATAAAAGGTGAATGTATCTGTCTTGGCATCCACCATGTATGTTTTAAAGCTTTTACTGGCTTCAGAGTCATCCTCAAGCGTATAAATCATACTGGCATGCATGACCGAAGACCCGCTGTCATTCATAATGCCTGAAAAAGCATTTCCAAGCAGCCATATCAGAACAATGGGAAAGACAATCATAATGAAGATAAACATTTTATCCCTTATGGTCCTTTTCATATATACAGTAAGTATGCTCAGAAATTTCATCCTTAATCCCTTAATTTTCTTCCTGTCAAAGTTAAAAAGACATCTTCAAGATTCGGCATCCTGCTTTCCACTTTAACCACTTTCAGATTCTCTTTTTTAAGTTCTGTAATGATATTTTCCAGAAGGTCATCATGTCCTGAGTGAGTGATACTGAAACCGTTCTCCTCTATTGTGACTGTTTCAATACCTTTAATGCTGCTTAATCCTGCTCCATCCAATATGGATGACTCATCATTTTTCACCTGTACAAACAGCATTTCAAAGTCAGTGACAAGCTTGACAAGCTGGTCAACTGTCCCCTCAGCCAGTATTTTCCCATGATCAATAATGGAAATTTGATCACACAGCGTTTCAGCTTCTTCCATGTAGTGGGTGGTATAGATAATTGTCTTACCGCTTTCATTCAGTTTCTTGATTGATTCAAGAATATGATTTCTAGATTGCGGATCGATCCCTACTGTCGGTTCATCAAAGAAAATCAGTTTTGGTTCATGGCAGATACCGCATGCAATATTAAGTCTTCTTTTCATCCCTCCGGAAAAAGTCTTCACCATGCTTTTCTGTCTGTCTGTTAAGCCGACAAATTCAAGTGCCTGAAGAACTTTCTGTTTTTTTTCTTTTCCCTTCAGCCCATAAAGAGAGGCAAAGAAAGCAATATTTTCATAAGCAGTCAGGTCTTCATAGATAGCAAGGTCCTGAGGGATAAATCCCATCTGTCCTTTTATTTTCTGAAACTCAGAAGGAATGGAATAACCGTCAATAGTGATTGTCCCTGCATCATGTTGAATCAGACTGGCAAAAATATTGATCAGTGTACTTTTTCCAGCACCGTTCGGCCCTAATAATCCATGGATTGTTCCTTCTTCAATAGAAAGGTTCAACTGATCCAGCGCTTTTATGTCTTTATAGCTTTTTTCGACTTGACTGCAGGTAATAATCACTTTACTCACCTCTTTCAATACTTACCATATTGCAGACTGGCATTGACAAACTCATGATAATTCTCTTCTGTTTTCTTGGATAACGGCGCATTGATAGGTGATGCGGTAGGCATCATTATCAACCCTGATTTTCCTTTGGCCATATCCATGGTTTCCCTGACCAGCATGTTGATTCTGCTTGTGTCTGCATTTTCAAGTTCTTTTAATTCTAGACTCCCCATCAGGCATACTCTGTCTCCACAGATTTTCTTGATCTCACCAATGGAGATATCACCATCAGGAATCGGCTCAATCGGTTCTAAAGCAATCATATCAGACATTAAAAACTGATCGAGCACTTTTGCTGTTTTGCCGTGGCAGTGGACCCTGGTGAATCCATTAGCCTCTTTTATTTTTCTGCTCATCGGAACCAGATATTTGGTTACCAGATCAGGATACATGCTTGGTGGAAGATATGGTGGTGTGGCATATTCAGGTCCGTAAATTCTGATCATCATATTATCAATGCCTGCTTTGATCATTTTATCAAAATGATAGGTCTGATATTCATAAATAGCATCTGCCGCCTTATATATTCTTTCAGTTTCTGTAATCGCCTGAACAAGAAAATTACCGAATTCAAAACTGTCGGCAACAATGCAAAGCGGATCAGGAATGGAAAGCATCATGATTCCCTTATCACCAAGGTCTTTTTCAAGCTGATGGGCCTGATCAAGTGAAACCTCTTCTAAAAGATCAGGTAAGGTATCTATATATACCTCAAGGTCATCCATGTCATCGCAAAAATGCTTTAGGGTCCACCATGTATACTGGTTATCAAGTTTTTTCTGTACCTTGACAAGGTCCTTCCCTCTTCCATGTATGATAATTTTTGCCATGACCCCGCCTTCAATCGGTGTTTCAATCCGCTCGGTGATATTCGTAAGCGGTGTCATTTCTGGAGCTGCCGAATAAATGATATCTGTATATTTAGCAAAAAAATCCATCATATTCTGATAAGATGGTTCAAGATTATAGAAATCGTTCTTAGCTTTAAATGGTACCATCTCATAAGTTGAAATCGGTACTCTGTCAATGGGTTCATTTTTGATACATTTTAAAAGTCTTTCTCTGCTGTTCATAACTACCCCCTATTGCTTGTAATTAT
>JAFGUQ010000096.1 GCA_016938455.1 Clostridia bacterium | reverse complement strand
CCAAGGCTTGATACTGACTGTTTGCTAAACTTTATCAGGTCGGGACTTCCACCCGACTATATTCTACGCACCGAACTGGCGCACTCCATTCTTTTTATTATCACTTATATTGACTAAAAACGAAACAGCTCATCCAGGGTACATCTCATTTTCGCTTCAAAATATTCTTTCAATGTGAAAAATTCTTTCCATTTCAATATGGTAAACTCATTGAATCCTTTTCTCATCACTACATTCACCAGTCTTTTTTCCATGATACATGGTCCCTCAGGGTCTGATATGGCATCTGCAAGCTGAATCAATCTGTCATAGTCGTTATAGTCAATTCTCTTAATATATCGGCTAAGGAACTCAGTCTCATTATTCGTGCAGTCATTTATTCCCTCATAACACTGTAAATCCTTATATGGAAAGGAATGTGTCAGGCAGATTCTTGCAGAATCCACATAATACGATTCAATCATGTATTTGTAGCCTCTTAAGGTGTGAATCAGATCTCCTTCACCGAATCGCCTTCCGATATCATGCAAAAGTCCCAGAACATAAGCACTGTCATTGTCAAGATCGCTGCATCGCTCAGCGATTCTCCTTGCACAGAAAGCAGCGACTTGATTATGTTTAACCCATAGTCCAGGATTCATGACAGAGGCTTCATGTAACATCAGTTCAGCTTTGCTAATGGATGGAACTTTCATTGATTAATCTCCACTTTTATCACTCTGATTTCCGTATGCTCATCATACGACCTGAAGTCAATGGTCAGTTTTCTGTCATCATATTCAGATTCTATGTTTGTAGAATCTTTAAGCCACTGTACACTGTCAGGTTCATTAACACCATTAAGTTCCAATATATCATGAAAGTCAGGAAAGATAAAAAGATACCTGTATTTGCCTTTTGCTGTCGACGGCACATTGCATTTTTCATCTGATGCAAGCGGTACAGTTCCAAAGACAGCTTCATTATTAACGGATGTCCATTCGGCCAGTTCATCTAACCCTTTATAGGCTTCATCAGGAAACTGTCCGTCACCCATCGGGCCGATATTGATCAGATAATTCCCACCCCAGCGTCTTGTGTGAATCAATTCTGAAATAATGGCAGAAGTTGGTCGATATTTTGCATCTTTCAGATATGACCAGGCAGGTTTTTCACACCAGATTGTACAGTATTCCCACCAGCAGTCAGGTTGACTGTCAATAAATCTGTATTCAATATTTCGAAAATCACCATATCCATGCATTCTGCCATCTACCACAATCCCAGGCTGAAGTTCTCTGATACGACTCATGAGGAAAGCCTCTCCTGTTGGCATTGCACCGTCAAGCCATAACAAGTCTATTTTCCCGTATTTAGTCAGTAATTCTTCCAGCTGTCCTCTTGCAATCACTCCAGTCTTTTTACGTTGAGCAGCCATTTCTTCTTCATCAGGTAATGTCACCGGAGAAAAGTTTTCATCCAGTTCCGGCAGTAAAGGATTGTTTCGTTTTGCTTTATAATGAAGAAAAGACATATGATGTTTATTATAGTACCAGTTTGTGGGAGTATAATAGATACCTACTTTCAGCCCATGTCGTCTGCACGCTTCTATATATTCTTTTACAAGATCCCTTCCATCAAGATAATTCCTGGTGGAGAATGAGCCATAATCAGTTGGCCATAATGCAAATCCATCACAGTGCTGCGCTGTCAGTACCGCATAGGTGGCACCTGCTTTCTTTGCCGCTTCAATCCATTGATCAGGATCATATCTTTCTGCTTTGAACAATTCCGCCAATCTGAAATAATCTGATGGTCGGCTCCTTACTAAATCCGGACTGAAATCATTATTCTTTATTAAAATTTCAATTTCATTTTCTGTCAGTTTCTTATCTATAAATTCACTTCCCGCAAGCATTCCCCACGAGATATCCACTTTCCCTTCTACTGCAGGTAACCCCCAATGAATGAAAATCCCTAATCCTGCATTACCGAACCACTTGGCATCCGGATGTTCGTTTTTAACGATCTCCACTTTCTTTCCGTCTTTCAGGACAATGGAATTATGCTGTCCTTCAATCTCAAGATAAAGTTCACTGTCTTTCAAGCATTCTTTTAAACTTTGAGTCATCATATCCCTCCTCTTGTTATTTAATATCAGGCATTTTTATGCATTACCGATCCGGCTGCAATATGTCCGGTATTTTCCTGAAACAGACACATATATGTTTTATACCAGTCTGGCATCATGTTATCCTCAATAAATGCATGTCTCAGAATACCAAGTCCATAAACACCTCTCCATAATTGTTCACTGAGTTCTATCCTTTTCAAAATCAACGGCAGTAAAGGAATCACATCCTCTTTACTTTTCCAGTCTGCACCATTTCCTATTTCAAAGTCGAGTTTCATTAATTCAGCTTTTAAGAGGACATGCATAAATGCCCATTTCTGACCTTTTGGGGTAATAACACTGTTTGCTAACTTTTCAAGTGATGTAACCCAATTTCCTGCTTTACTTCCGTCAAGAAACTCCATGGCAAGCAAAACATCGACCATTTCTTTAAGCTGTTCTCCTTTTAGCTGAAACATCATTCTGCAATAGTCTTCTGACAATTCATAAATATCAAGGTCGGGATCATATCCAAGCCGGCTGCATAGATACGCATTAAAATGGTCTCCAAAACTTTCATTGTAAGTATGAAAGCCAAGGCATTGTACCCCGGAAAAAGAATTGATAACAGATTTGATTCGTAAAGGAGCACTGTGAATCCCTGTTTTTAGATAAACATCACTCCGTACATGAGAAAATCCGATATGGAAAAAAGTGCTGAGCGGAATATCACCAACTGTTCCCCTTATATCACCTGGTATTTCAAACACATCATATGTAGCGCTGTATTGAAAAGAAACAAACCGGTCCTTGGCAATTGCATTCACATATTCCTTAAGCTGCTGCTGTTCTTCTTCAGAAGCCCACCATCCGCAGATATCCATTTTCACAGCAGGATAAATGTCTTTAATGATGGTGAATATTTCTGTGACCATCCTTAGAAATGTGGGATAGTAAGGCTGACATTTATCACAGGCACATCCTCCGTCATCGTAAGGACCAAAACATACTTTATCAATATCTATCCCTGATGCTTTGAGATCAAGAAAGAGATTTCTCTGATTTTGCAGACATATATTTCTTGCATGTTGAACTGAAGTGCATAGTACCTGACCCTGAACCCTTAGCTTATGGCTTCTGATTCCTTTTAACTCATTGGTTAACTGATTAACAAACCCGACATTATGAGCTACCCACAACATAGTATCAAGCCCGAGACTTTTAGCAATTCTGAGAAATTCCTTTTTTCTTTTCCATAACGACATTGAAGTACTGCAGTAGACTTCAGGCTGGTATGGGTCTGGCATGTCATTAGGATCAAACCAGTCACCATATCCGCTGGCTCCAGCTAATGTAAGATCTTCAAGATATCTCCTCATTTCTCCCGGCCATGCCACTTCAAATGAATTTCCGAAATGAGCTGGCATGTAATGTATTCGAATCGGATAGGCTGGAAGAACACTAAGACTGCAGTCATGAAGGTTTTCTCCTGTATCCTGACTCCTTCTGATTAGATCAAGCAATCTTCCGGTTGCGGCAATGAATTCTCTTTTTTTCTCCGCACTTATGACTATATTGTTTCCATTTATCTCAAGTAAAAATCCGCTGCTCTCTTTTTTCTGATAAGAAAGAAGCATTGGTGCGGTGCTTTCATTAAACTCGATTTCGCTAAGCCTTATCTGAAGAATATCAGCAGCTATCTGTGCTGTCGGATCAATGTCAGTGATGATTACCGGAATTGTATTCATGCTTTGCTCCTTGTCATTGTAATTGTTAATTACCTATGTTTTCCTCATTGATTACATAGGCTTTCGTATATGGACATGCTTCAATGCATTTTCCGCATAAGGTGATGTCTTTATTCAACTTCTCTTTGGCTAATGCACGTGCTGCCTGTCGGCATTTTAACGGGTCAAAAAACTCATTTCTGTCAAGATCGGCTCTCCAAAGTTTTCCAGTGACTGCTTGTCCCGGACATGCTTTTTTGCAGAGATCGTAATCACCGCATGCAGATTCTGTAACAGGAACGCCATAATCAAGTGTCATATCAGTCAATATCGATGTAAGCCTGATGGCAGATCCGAATTCTCTGGTCACAAATAAGGCACTTTTACCAATCCAACCCAGCCCTGCTGATGTAGCAACCGTCTTATGCGGCATTTTTGTTCTATGATCATCAAACTCTTTCACATACTCTGTGGTTTGAGCGACTGCCTTATACCCGAAAGACTGAATCAGTGACGCTCCTTCTTCTGCCAATTCATTTAATTTGCGGTTTAAGTTATGATAGGCATCATAATAGTTCATGGTAGGTCCATGAGAGATAGATCGTATAACGGCTGGCGGTATTTTTACCATGATGCTGACACCTGACACCATCTCAAGGTGGTGATGGGCTGAAAGATCGGCAAACCCGATTAATGAAGCTCCTTCTGCTAAAAGATATTCTTTTATTTCGCTGCTTTTACTCATATCCACCCTGCTCCCCTTACCACTATATTACCTCATCTTTTATTAGAATATCAACTTGCTTATTATAAAAAGCTTCTTTTCAGGTAATGATTTTCTGCATGCATACCGATTCTTTCATCTGCTTGTACTGACCATAATTTTCTATGATGTGGTAATCCAGCGAATAATAAAGAGCCATCGCTTCAGCTAACATATTTCCTGTTTCCAGAATAAGTCGTGCATATCCTTTATTCTTAGCTTCTTTTTCAATCATCTTCATCACATGGGTTGCAATTCCCCGATGTCTGTATTCTTTTCTGACAAATACTCTTTTCACTTCTGATGTTCCGGTATCATAATGCTTAAATCCTCCGCAGGCAACTGGAATATCATCTATATATACGACAAAGACAGTATGGATTTCCTCTTTTTTATTATACTGATCATACTGTGTCCTCTGTTTATCTTTTCCGACAGCTTCATTTAAATGATTATCAAGTAAATGACAAAGAAATGCGAAATCCTTATCACTGCCATCTGTTAATATGGTTTTCATATCATGTTCCTGACTTATATAAATATCCTTGGATTATACCATATCTTTTGCAATCGAGTAGGAGGGAAATTTTACTTTCCCGTCCTCTCACACCACCGTGCGTACCGTTCGGTACACGGCGGTTCAATTATACACT
>JAFGUQ010000095.1 GCA_016938455.1 Clostridia bacterium | reverse complement strand
CTTCTCTTTTATATTCAAAATGACATCTGCATGCAGACTCTGGTATGAAAACGATTTCAGCATTTCAAGAAGCGACGATATGATTGCTTTAAAAAGTGATTCCTTAGTGATGAAATACTTGAATATACTGGCTTCAGAAACGCCTGAGGCCAGTGCGATTTCCTTTGTTGATGTGGCTTCATACCCTTTCTCTGAAAAAAGGATGGCAGCCGCTTCTACTATGCTGTTTCTGGTTCTTTCTGATTTTTTCAACTGCTTTTCTTCTCTTTCTCTTCATTAAGCAAACCTAAAAAGTGAGTGTTCACTCACTTATAATGAACTTGATTTAAGAAGATGTCAAGATGGTTAGCCATAATTTCACTTTATTTTGCATTTATCATATAAATAAGCTAAAATAAATGATATGAACAGGGGGTATATTATGGTAGAACCTATTAATTTTGTCTTTTTCTTTGTTCCTCTTTTAATTATTACGGGACTGTATTTTCTAGTGGCCATCATCAATAAACAGAAGCAGCCATTCGGATATAAAGCTGCGAGCGAAATAACCGCCGAGCAGTTCACACCAGTTTTAAAAGACTATTACAGAAAAGTCCTTTTTGTTTCTGTTCCGCTGATTGTCATTGTCCCTGTGGTTTCCATATTCATCACTTCATTTCCGGTCGGTGCTCTTCTTCTTGTGGTCAGTGTGCTTGGAATGTCTGTGGTCAATTTCCTGTTTTTCATACAGGGGTATAATAAAATAAAAACTCTAGACAGCAAATAATTTTATTGTTCAAATTCTCTGTGATACAGCTCATAATAATATCCCTTTTGAAGCAGAAGCTCTTCATGAGTACCTTCTTCAGCCACTTTACCGTCTTTAATGAAATATATGATATCGGCATGTTCTATGGTAGATAAACGATGAGCTACCACTAAACTGGTTCTTCCCTTCATCAGCATTTGAAGTGCTTCCTGTATCAGCTGCTCAGACTGGGAATCAAGACTGGATGTGGCTTCATCTAAAATCAGCACAGGAGAGTCTTTTAGAATGGCTCGTGCAATAGCCACTCGCTGTCTCTGTCCTCCAGAAAGTTTGATCCCTCTTTCTCCCACTACAGTCTCATACTGATTGACCTGTTCCATGATGAATTCATGAGCATTGGCCTTCATGCTTGCTGCTATGATTTCCTCATCAGTCGCATCACCTTTTCCATATAGTATATTCTCACGTATGGTTCCATTAAACACGTAGGCGTTCTGCGGAACATATGAGACTAAGTCTCTAAGCTGTTCAAGTGTATAGCTGCAGACGGCTTTCCCGTCAATGCACATCTGTCCGCTTTCAAGTTCATATAATCCCATCAGCAGTTTAGCAATGGTGCTTTTACCTCCTCCGCTGTATCCGACCAGAGCGGCTACTTTTCCTTTAGCCACCTTGATGCTGAGGTCGTTGATGACCTCTTCATCCGGAAGCTAAGAAAAGACTCCGTTGGTGATGGCGATTCCGCTTTCACATCCTGTCCCTTTTGTTTCATACTGCAAAGGTTCAACTGGTTCATTAAGCAGCTCATATACTCTGTCAGAACCTGCAAATGATTTCTGAACAGTAGCCAGCATTTCTCCCATGTCAATCAATGAATAAGAAAGATTGCTTGCAGTGAAAATCCCACCCATCAGTGTGCCAGCAGTCATTGTTCCCTTAATGACGAATAAACATCCGATGACCGCCAGTCCACCTCTTCCGAACCATCCTATCAATGAGTTGGTGGAATATAGGAAGCCATTTGTCAGACTGAGTTTGAGCTCAGCTTTGACGACCTCGTCTACTTTCTCCTTATATTTTTCAAAATATCGGTCTGACAGGTTATAGGTCTTGATTACATTGAAACCGGTGACATTATCAGTCATCTGTTCTGTCATGGTGGCATTGTATTTATGAATTTCCTTGCTCTTTTCTCTCATGGGAAGCCTGAACTTGATGTTGAAGACCATGGCAATCAGTCCAAGTATGAACGAAATAACGCCAAGCCGATAGTCAAGAGCAATGATATACGGAATAATCAGACACATGCTGATGATTCTAGCTAAAAAATTGACCATTGTATCGAGAGCGATTTCCAGTGCATTCAGGTCTTTATTGACTCTTGCCAGGGTATCTCCGGAGTGGTGCAGTTCAAAATACCTTGCCGGCATCTTCTGAAGATGGGAGAAAAGATCAAGTCTGACCTGATTGATGATCTTCGCTTTCATCATGTTAATCAGATAATAGAATACAGGGAAAAACACACCACCTGAGACAACAGCTGAGATGATGGATAAAACAGCCAATTGAATGTGGTTTCCCGATTCCAGTGTAAAATAATCAACCATGTTCTTGGTGGCAAAGGAAATGAAAATTCCCACCAGCGTATTGGTAATGCCGACACCTAAAGAATAAAAAAGGAATCTGATTCTGTTTTTCCCAATCAGCTGCAGCACTTTTTTTATGTCTTCTCTTAAGTCAGGCTTCTTCGTCATTTTCATTCCTCCCTTCTTTTTCTACAAGCTGCTGATGATAAAGTTCAATGTATTTCCCGCTTCTTTCAATCAGCTGTTCATGGGTTCCTGATTCAATAACTTTCCCACCCTCCAGAACAATAATCATATCCGCATTCAAGATAGTGGACAACCTATGTGCAATCACCAGTACTGTTTTTCCCTCTTCAAGTTTTTCCAGTGCTTTCTGTACATAAAATTCAGCTTTGGTATCCAGTGCACTGGTTGGTTCATCAAGTAAGAGAACCGGTGCATCCTTTAAAATAGCCCGTGCAATGGCAATACGCTGCTGCTGTCCTCCCGACAGATTCCCTCCTCTTTCTCCCACAATCGTCTGATATCCTTTTTCAAGTTCCAAGATGAATTCATGTGCATAGGCTTTTTTAGCTGCTTCAATGACCATTTCATCATCTGCATCAGGATTTCCCGATCTTATATTTTCCATGACAGTGTCATTGAAAAGGTATACTTCCTGGGTTACAAGTGCCATATTCCTTCTTAAAGCTGATAAATTCCAGTCTCTGATATTGTGATTCAAGAACTCGATGTTTCCATCATAATGATCATAGTAACCTAATACCAGTTTCAATAATGTCGTCTTTCCGCTTCCGCTCACTCCGACAATCGCAACTTTGCTGCTTTTTTCAACAGCTAAGCTGATCCCGTTGAAAACCTGGTTACTGTTTTTATAGGTATAGCAGACATCCTTAAAAGAAATGATATGTTTCTCATTCTCATCTGTGAAATCTTTTCCATCATCACGTTCACTTTTTTCATCCAGCAGTTCAAACAGATGCTCTGCTTTTCCTGCATTCAGGACCAGGTCGCTCCAGGTCCCGCTTAGCTGCCTGACAGATCCCAGAAAAGTCACGATGACACTGGCAAAGATAATCAGGTTTCCAACGGTAAGTCTGCCTCTTGCTACAAATACTCCGCCTATGCTGTAAGCGAGAATCTGAGGAACGATATAACTTATGATATTGACCATAGTGGAGCGAGCTCTTCTTTTACTGATTTCAAGCGATTGTTCATATACCTTATTACAGGCTTTATTGAATTTTGCAGCAAACAGTCTTTTCATGTTATATGATATATAGATATGAATGCCTTCCAGAAAATCCCTCAGATATGAATTGTACTCAGCTACGTATTTCTGCTGTTCTCTGCTGGCATCTCCGATGGGAAGAATAATCTTATTGGCAAGAAACCAGACGAGCGGAATAATCGTGCAGCAGATCAGTGTCAGCAATATGTCAATTTTCAGCAGCACCCATATGCTGACAATCAGCATGGTTGGCATGAAGCTCCATACACCAGCGATTGAATTTCCGTAAAACTGCTGCAGTTTATCGACATCATTAGCCAGTCGGGTCACTACTTCGCCAGTATGCTTATTCTCATAGTATGAAATCGGTAATCTGTTTATTTTCTCCACAGTCATTGAGCGAAGTTTCCTGCCAGAATAAACGCTGTACCTTATGCCGGTCAGCGGGTTGACAAAATTCACAATGCCTCTGCTGAAAAAGAAAATCAGTATCAGCCATGCAAAATGATAAAATTTCTTCAGATCTCCACTGATGGCTACATCCGCCACGCTTCCCATTAAATAACTGCTGAATACACCTAATGAAGCACTGCAGACTCCTCCGATCATACGAAGAAAACCCCACCCGAAATGCTCTTTTGAGATGGCATAGTATCTTTTAAGTGTCTTTAAGACACTGCTGACCGATGTCTTTTTGCTCTTTTCTTTTTTTGACATAACACTCCAGAAAGCTTAAAAGCCTTGATTATATTATTCTCTTTTACCTGATTCCCCTACTTCTACATCTGATTATCAAAAAGAATAATCAAACTTACATATAATGACATATTATACCTCTTGAACTGGTTTTTATCAATTAATATATTTGTTTTTCCATGTTTTATGTTTTCTCTGACAGAACAGTATGAAAAATATGATGATTATGAATACAAAATCGTAAAAATGCAATTTTTAAAAATAAAACTTGCATAACGGTTTATTATGTGTATAATATTAATATAAATTAATAAAAGCAACGGTGCTTACAAGTTTATTGGAACTGCGGTGTTCATATTTTATGGACACCTTTTTTTATTAAAAAAATTAATTTCTTAGAAAGGGCAAGGAAAATAATGAGTAATTTATCAAGTATTTTCGGAGAAAACGTATTTAACGAAAGCGTGATGAGGGAGAAACTTCCAAAAGAAACGTACAAGACATTTAAGAAATCACTGAAAAGCGGAACCTGTCTTGATGCAAGTGTCGCAGAAGTCGTTGCAGGCGCCATGAAAGACTGGGCTATTGAAAAAGGAGCTACACACTTTACACACTGGTTCCAGCCAATGACAGGAATCACAGCTGAAAAGCATGATTCATTCATATCTCCGACAGAAGACGGAAAAGTCATTCTTGAATTTTCAGGAAAAGAACTAATCAAAGGAGAGCCTGATGCTTCTTCATTTCCAAGCGGCGGATTAAGAGCCACATTTGAAGCAAGAGGCTATACAGCATGGGATTGCACATCACCTGCTTTCATCAAAGACGGAACATTATGTATCCCTACTGCTTTCTGTTCATATAACGGACAGGCACTTGATAAGAAAACACCTTTGCTTCGTTCTATGGAAGCCATCAACATTGAAGCTCTCAGAGTGTTACGGGTTTTCGGAAACACCACATCAAGCAGAGTCATCACCACTGTCGGACCAGAACAGGAATATTTTCTAGTTGACAGAAAATTATATGAGCAGAGAAAAGATCTGATGTTCACCAACAGAACTCTTTTCGGAGCTATGCCTCCAAAAGGACAGGAACTTGAAGATCATTATTTCGGATCAATCAAGGAAAGAGTGCTGGCTTTCATGAAAGAGCTTAATGAAGAATTATGGAAACTGGGAATCTCAGCAAAAACACAGCATAATGAAGTCGCACCTGCTCAGCATGAATTAGCACCTATCTTCACTACAACCAATATTGCAACCGATCACAATCAGCTGATCATGGAAATGATGAAAAAAATAGCATTGAGACATGGACTGGTTTGTCTGCTGCATGAAAAACCGTTCGCAGGTGTCAACGGTTCAGGAAAACATAACAACTGGTCATTAGGAACAGATGACGGTATTAATCTTCTTGAACCTGGAAAAACCCCTCATGAAAATGCTCAGTTCCTTATTTTCCTGTCAGCCATCATTAAAGCCGTTGACAAATATGCTGAGCTGTTAAGATTGTCTGCTGCCAATCCCGGGAATGATCACAGATTAGGTGCTAATGAAGCTCCTCCTGCAATTGTTTCCATTTTCCTCGGAGAGCAGCTTTCCAACATATTGAATGCGATTGATAACAATCAGAAGTCAGTCAGCGGTGTCAAAGACAACATGCAGATCGGTGTCACCACACTGCCTCCGCTCCCCAAGGATTCCACAGACAGAAACAGAACCTCACCATTTGCTTTTACAGGAAATAAATTCGAATTCAGAATGACTCCTTCATCAGGTTCTATTGCAGGCCCGAATTTCGTGTTGAACACAGTGGTTGCGGATGTATTATCTGAAATTGCTGACAAACTTGAAAAAGCAGCGAAATTCGACGAAGCTGTTCAGGCAATCATTAAAGATATCGTTAAGAATCACAAGAGAATCATCTTTGACGGAAACAACTATTCAGATGAGTGGGTAGAAGAAGCTACCAGGAGAGGACTTCCTAATATTAAGAATATGGTTGATTCAGTCAAGACTTTCCTTGATGAAAAGAATGTCAATGTGCTGACCAGATTCAAAGTGCTGTCAAAAGAGGAAATTCATTCCAGATATGATATTTTACTTGAAACATATATTAAAACAATCAATATTGAAGCATTAACTACATTAAGCATGGCTAAAACACAGATTTTACCTGCCACAATCAATTATTCAACCAGTATTGCAAAATCAATGATCAGCATCAAATCTACCGGAGTGCCTGTGGATGTATCTGCTCAGGAAAACCTGCTGAGTAAAGTGTCTTCATTAAACGGCAGCCTTTCAAAAGCGATTGCTGCTCTTGAAGAAAAACTGGCTGTTGCTCATGATTCCGACGGTACGCTTTTACTTCATGCAGAGGCATACAGAGACCAGGTCATTCCAGCTATGAGTGAAGTCAGAAAGTATGCAGACCAGCTGGAAGTCATCACTGATGTCACATTATGGCCCTTCCCCACATACGCTGACTTACTCTTCAGAGTATAAGGTTTATGATGGGATTACCCAAAAACAACCTGGTGAGAACCAGGTTGTTTTATTATATGCTCATTCATTCAGTAATCAGTATTTCTCGTATCCTTCTTCAAGCATCTCCGTATCATTGCTTAATCTGAACTTATTAACCATTTCCTTAAGCATATCAGCCTGGCTTGACAGTTCTTCACTGGCTGCTGCACTTTGCTCTGCTGTGGCTGAATTGCTCTGGACCACTTTTGATACCTGTTCAAGACCTTCATTGATCTGAGAAACACCGGTCGCCTGTTCATTTGAAGCGATGGTGATCTGAGAAACAAGACTGGAAGCTTTTTCAACCCCATTGACTATTTCAATCAACGCTTTGGCAGTCTCATTGGCAATATCCGTTCCTGACTGCACTTTGGAAATTGAACCTTCAATTAAGGAAGTAGTTTCCTTAGCTGCATTAGCGCTTCTGGCTGCCAGATTTCGGACTTCCTCAGCCACGACTGCAAATCCTTTTCCATGCTGCCCTGCTCTTGCTGCTTCAACTGCAGCATTTAAAGCCAGTAAGTTGGTCTGAAAAGCGATGTCATCAATAACCTTGATTATTTTGGAAATATTCTGTGACGAATCATTGATCTCCTTCATGGAGTTTAGCATGCCTGTCATCTGATCGTTTCCTTTGACAGCGTTATCCTTTACTTCAAGTGTTATTCGATTGGCTTCATTGGCATTATTAGCATTTTCTTTTGTCTGAGAAGCAATCTGACTGACAGTCGCCGTCAGTTCTTCCAGTGAACTGGCTTGCTCTGTAGCACCCTGAGAAAGTTCCTGACTGCCGTCAGCTACCTGTGTAGCTCCGGAAAACACCTGCTCAGATGAGACATTGATTTCACTCAGTACATCATTCAGATTATGAGACATCTCTTTCATGGACATCAGCAGTTTCCCGATTTCATCCTGGCTGGTCACCTCAATTTTCTTTGATAAATCTCCGTCTTTAATGCTGTTGACCACATTAATGAGATTACTGATCGGTTTTTTGATTGTTCTGTTGGTGAATATGTTCATGGTAATGAAAATAGCAACGATAAACAGGAACATGGCTCCAAACATGAAAAATGTTGTTTTCTGTAAATCAGCTTTGATATCATCAACATAAACTCCTGATCCGATAATCCAGTCCCACTCCCTGAAATATTTGACAAAAGAAATTTTAGGAACAGGCTGCTTGAATCCAGGTTTTTCCCAAAGGTAGTCTAGATATCCAGCATTATCTTTAATCGCGATATCAACCATTTCTGAGAATAGCTTTGTACCGTTTGGATCTTCCATATCTGACAGATCCTGACCGTTTAGTGCCGGGTTAGTGGCATGCATTATTGTGACTGCATTTGAATCAATGATGAAGAAGTACTGGTCGGTATCATATCTTGTGACTTCAATAGAGCGTATCGCCCTGCTTTTCGCTTCCTCAAGGGATAACGATCCTGACTGATACTCACTGTAATAATACCCTGCTGTTCCAATGGCTGTATCCACCACGTTGCTGATCATTTCTCTCTTAGCATCGTACATGGAATTAGAATAGGAATTATAGAAAAACAGTAAAACTATGATGAAAAACACACAGATGACAGCGCCTAATACTTTGAGCTTTGTGGAAATGGTTTTATTCTTTAACATATTAATCCTCCAAAATTTTTGTTTCATTATCAAAGTCATTCATACTCAGATTGTCATATTTAATATATCGGGCAATCGAGTAGGAGGGAAATTTTACTTTCCCGTCCTCTCACACCACCGTGCGTACCGTTCGGTACACGGCGGTTCAATTATACACT
>JAFGUQ010000094.1 GCA_016938455.1 Clostridia bacterium | reverse complement strand
GTCAAAGTTTAATTAAAGCAAGTTATATATTAAGTATTCTTGCTTTAATCATGTTTTTTGTTTCTTCAGATATAAAAGGAGTCAGTTATTTTATTGTTTCTGAAAATATTAAAAACGGATCTGCTAAATTATATGATGACGAATGGCAGAATAGATTGTTAATACTTGAAAATCCAGATCAGCTTATTATTTCATTCAATGAATTTTCTGTGAAACCAACAGGATTATATTTTGATGATATCGAAGAAGATGCAACAAACTGGAAAAACAATGCAATGAGTCATTTTTATCATAAAGAAAGTATTGTGCTGATAAAAGAGTAATTTAATGGTATTAAGTCCCCCTTATTAGACAAAATTTTTATTTTGTCTAATGTTTATAAATATTTTCTTTACTCCTCCCTATGACAATTTGCCTGTTTCGCATTTATTCCCAGCTTTACTGATGCTATGCTGTTTCTATTTCAAAGGTTTATATTTGCTTTAAAATATTTATATGTTAAAATTAGTTAATGAAAAAACGATTATGGAGATGACATGAAAAAAAGAATTTCATTATTAATATTATTTTTGACTGTGGTTCTCATCCTTAATGGTTGTACCTATTTAAAAGACAGATTAATAAATGGTGAACCACTATATGGTGGCGGACAGGTAAAAAACAATGCTAATATCGTTGTTAAATCTGATATAGGTTTATATCCGTATTCTGAAAACTTTAAAACAGTAAGTACTATTGATATTGCTGCCACATCTCTCCCCTCTTATTACGATAAATACAATTTCGCCATTTTTGATGAGAATGGTCAGCAATTCAAGAAAATCTCCGGAAATACAATTTTCGGCAGCAGCCAGAATTATTCTGAAATCAATGGAGTAACTACTTTTAAAGGAAATAATTTCCGGAATTCCTCTTCATTCGGTTATCCTGTCATTGAAAGTAAATCGTTAAATTTAATCTGGCAGTTCGAGACATCTCATATTGATGAATATAAAGGAATTGGCTGGACAGGTCAGCCTGCAATCGTCCAATGGCCCGCAGAGACACAGAACATCATGAACATGTATCACTCGTATAAAACCAGTAGCGGCACTGTAGAAGTCATTTACGGCGCTTTAGACGGCAATATATATTTTGTTGATTTATATACCGGGAAATATACAAGAGATCCTATTTCACTTGGATTACCGATTTTCGGCAGCATCACTGTTGATCCGAGAGGTTATCCGTTATTATATGTCGGGACTGGTTTTAATATGAATGGACTTCGATATGAAGATATGACATTTTCAATTATCAGCCTTATTGACGGTTCTGTACTCTATCAGATTAACGGATCTGATTCTTATGCAATAAGAACATGGGGTGCTTTCGATTCTTCTCCCCTGATTGATAAAGTTAATGACTGTCTTTTCATCGGATGTGAAAACGGTTTACTTTACAGTTTGAAGTTAAACAGTGATTTCAGTCCTGAAAACAAAAGCATCAGCGTAGCACCTGAGCTTACTAGGTTCTACTATGTTAATCCATTTGGAAGAAACGCAGGTTTTGAAAGTTCCTTAGCCGCTTTTAAAAATTACATTTACATTACTGATAACGGTGGTTTGCTGCAATGTTTGAATGCTCAGACATTAGAACCGGTTTGGATATATGATTTGAAAGATGATTCTGATTCCACCGTCTCAATTGAGGTTGTTGACAGCAATACAGTTTATCTTTATACCGCAACTGAAGTTTCATTCGAAAAAGAGTCTTCTTTCAGTTATATCAGGAAATTCAACGCATTAACCGGAGATATGATATGGGAAAGTAAATTCAAGTGTTTTTACTCCGAATCAATGACAACCGGAACCACTTCAACTCCAGTCATAGGACTTTCTGAAATTTCAGACTCTGTCATTTATTCAGTCACAGGTCTAGGTGAAAATGGTGCTTTCTCAAATCTGATAAGTTTTGACAAATCAAATGGAAACATTATATGGAAAAACGAAAATCTTCCTTATTCTTTAAGTTCTCCCGTCGAACTATACGATGAAAACGGAAAGGCCTATATCATCATGTCCTATTCAAACGGTCTGATTGAACTAATAAATGGTCAGACAGGTGTTCCCATATCAAATATTACGATTCAGGGTAGCATTGAAGGCTCACCTGCTATTTATAACGGAAATATGGTCATCGGAACAAGAAGCGGCAATATCTACAGTATTAAAATCAATTAGAAGTCAATCTTGTAATCAGCTCTTTCTGCTCAGGAAAAAGGCTTAACATCTCTGATCTTTTTGGGATGATCATTTTGTCCCAATCCATTGACGGTTTAATCAGACAAACCGATAAAGAATAGGAGTCCTTTTCCATGTTCTCCACAGCAAAATAAGTATTTTTCAGAATTCTGTATTCATTATTGAATTCATTAAGTATAAATTTCTTGTATTCCCCTTTGATAAATGTATGAATAATGATTGGACATCCTTCAATCAGATACCAGATTTCATCATTATCCTTGAGTTTATGAAAAACTGTAAATTCATTTTTATTAAGCATATACATTATGCTTGACAATGAATCGAACTTGAATAATTCCTTGAATTTTCCTCCTGTGCAATGAGGATCCAATTCATGTTTCACTGTAATTTCACTCATTATCTCTTTCTGCCTTTTATAAAATAGATTCTGCTGTTTAACCCGCTGTAATACGAAATATTATGTTCTACGATATTTCCGCTTCTCGCAAGCAGCTCATTTTCGACAACAAGAATTGAGCTGTCTTTTGGAAGCATTAAAATCTCAGCTATATGCTCATCTGCATTGGACAGATAAGCAACTGACTTGCAGTGCATAGGATCCAAAGGATATTTACCTCCTATTATGTCAATTGACGATGCGTTATTTTTTATTTTCTCAATTAAATCAGGAAAATATCTGGCAGGTAAAATAGATAAGCAAAGAATCTTTTTCTTATTCTGAAATATAGTATATTCTACTGTAATGAATTTATTATCAGTATTTGGTGAATATTCCAGATCAAAGTAGTCAATGACATGCTTACCAAGAATCTTATCCTTACTGTTAAGTGTTTTAACATTTAAAATGTCACGATTTGCAGCATTATTGGTATCCAGAATTGAAAACAGAAAACCATTGGAATGATCAAAGATTTCAATGCTGTTTATATCACTGACAAAAGTGCCTTTTCCCTTTATTTTATAAAGATAACCCATATTGGTCAGTTCACCAAGTGCTTGTCTGACAGTAGGTCTAGACATATTGTATTGTTTGCAGAGCTCGTTCTCAGATGTAATCATTTCATCCGGTTTCAGTTTGCTGTTTTTTATATCATCTATTAAGTCTTCTTTAAGCTTGAAGTATAATGGAAGATTCGTTTTCATAAATTTACCCCCTGTAAATACAAGATAATACCATCATATATCATATTATGGAAAGTTTCAACTATACTTTAAGTTCTATCTCTGACTTAGACCCCTTATATTTCGTAATCACTGCATTTACATGATTCTCGATGAATTCCTCAACTTGTTCTTTGCATCTGCCGATGAAGTTTTCAGGTTTCAGAATCAAATCAATTTCTTCTTTTGTCATCATAAAAAGTGGATCTGATGCAATAAGCTCAATCAGATTGTTACCTAAGCCTTCCTGTTTTACATTATTTGCCGCAATCATTGAATACTCTCTTATTCTTTCATGGGCAACTTGCCTGTCCACTCCCTTTTTTGCTGCTTCCATCATAATATTTTCAGTGGCCATGAAAGGAAGTTCCTCATTGACATGTTTCAATATAAC
Source organism: Clostridia bacterium (assembly GCA_016938455.1). Taxonomy (GTDB): domain Bacteria; phylum Bacillota; class Clostridia; order DUPQ01; family DUPQ01; genus JAFGUQ01. Next base: position 3,777 of record JAFGUQ010000094.1, on the reverse strand, counting down.
TTTTGGATAAACTGCAAGGTTGCTGGTGACATTGATGTAAATATTCAAAATAGCATCGATGGCTAAAAACCCTTCAGATACTGATAATCTTCTATTGGCAGAATCATCAAGTGTTCTTTCAAGCCATTGTGTCGATGCAGTCATTGCAGGATTTAAGGCATCTGCAATAACATATCTGGCCAGTGCACACATTCTTTCGCTTCTCATGGGATTTCTTTTATAAGCCATGGCTGATGACCCTATCTGTTTACTCTCAAATGGTTCTTCTATTTCCTTCATGCTCTGAAGAAGTCGCAGATCATTGGCAAACTTATATGAGCTTTGAGCAATCTGAGATAATAGATTGATTACTTTTGAATCTACTTTGCGGGAATAGGTCTGCCCTGTGACTGGATATGAATCTTTGAAGCCGAACTGCTGTTCCACAAGTTTTTCAAGTTGTCTCACTTTGTCATGGTCATTATTAAAAAGATTCAGGTAACTAGCCTGGGTTCCTGTTGTTCCCTTAACTCCTCTGAGCTTTAAAGAATCTAGAACATGCTCAAGCTCCTCAATGTCCAGAAGAAGGTCATGTAACCATAAGGTGGCTCTCTTCCCCACTGTGACAAGCTGTGCAGGCTGGAAATGTGTAAAACCTAATGTAGGAAGACTTTTGTACTCAATGGCAAATTCTTTCAAATTAATCATGACACTCAGTATCTTATCTCTGATCAGTTTTAATCCTTTTTCCATGATGATAATATCAGTATTGTCTCCGACATAACAGGAAGTAGCACCAAGATGAATAATACCTTTGGCATTTTCACATTGAAGACCATAGGCTTTAACATGGCTCATGACATCATGCCTGACTTCTTTTTCAATTTCCTTTGCCTGTTCAAAATTGATGTCATTCTGAAATGCTTCAAGTTCTTTGACCTGTTCTTCAGAAATATTAAGTCCAAGTTCTTTTTCAGCTTTAGCTAATGCAACCCATAATTTTCTCCATGTCTTGAATTTAAATTCATCTGAAAACAGGTACTGCATTTCATCGGAAGCATATCTTGTTGAAAAGGGACTGATATATCGATTATTCATTATTTGATTTCTCCTAACATTTTGATCACAGTTGCCAGTTTCACACAGACAACAAACACTTCAATTGCCTGTTCCAGCTCATTATCAGATGGATAAGTCGGTGCCAATCTAATATTTGAGTCTGATGGATCTTTCCCATATGGATATGTAGCCCCAGCAGATGTCAGTACAACTCCAGCTTCTTTGCAGAGTTCGATGATTTTTTTAGCACAGCCTTCCATTGCATAAAAACTGATGAAATATCCGCCCAGAGGTGTATTCCACCTGGCAATATCAAGAGGTTTTATTTCTTTATCCAATGTATTGATGACAATTTCGAACTTAGGTCTTAGTACTTCAGCTAATTTTTCCATATGTTTGATGACACCATCCCTGTCTTTGAATGCGATGACATGTCTTAACATGTTGATTTTATCATAGCCGATTGTCTGAATTTTCATCCTGTCCATGATATTCTGAATATTACTTTTTGATGTGCATATAGCTGAGATACCAGCTCCTGGAAAGGAAATTTTTGAAGTAGAAGCAAACATATATACTCTGTCATCATTATGATACTGTCTGCATAGTGACAGCATGTTCTCTATTTCATCTTTCTTATCTGAATAGAGATGATGAACAAAATAGGCATTATCCCAGAAAATCCTGAAATCCTTTGCTTTAGTCTGCATTTTTGCAAGACGTTCTAAAGTGGTTGCTTTATATGAGTAACCGTCCGGGTTGCTGTAGACAGGAACACACCATATGCCTTTAACAGTATCATCATCTTTAACAGCTGCTTCAACCATATCCATATCAGGTCCATCCTCATTCATCGGGATGGTGATCATTTCGATATTGAAATGTTCACAAATCGCAAAATGTCTGTCATATCCTGGAGATGGGCATAAAAATCTGATTTTTTCTTCTTTACACCATGGTCTGACACTATCCTGATTCCCTGACATCATCAGTTGTGAAAACATGTCATACATAAGATTAAGACTGGAATTCCCGCCAATAATAATATCTTCCGGATTTCCGTCAAGTAACTCGGCAAACAATTCCTTTGCTTCAGTAATACCTGAAAATAGTCCATAGTTTCCTATGTCAAAATTGTCTTTATAGATTCTTTTAGAATAACAGTCAATGTTCTTAAACACTTTTGCAGTAATGTCAAGCTGATCACTGTTTGGTTTTCCTCTGGACATATCAAGCTTCAAGTGTTTACTTTTCAGGTTGTCATAACTGATTAATAACTGTTCTTTTTCTTTAACTAGCTGCTCTTTTGTCATCAGACAATATTTCATATTGTTTCTCCCCAAATTTTAATACAATATATTATACAATATTTTTGATAAAAGTTGTTCTATGAATTTCAGTAGGACCATACTTTTTTATAGCTTCGATATGTGCACTTGAACCATATCCCTTATTACTCGCAAAATGGTATTCAGGGAATATCTTATCATATTCAATCATCATATGGTCACGATACACTTTAGCAATGATTGAAGCAGCTGCAATGGAAATACTCTTTTCATCCCCTTTAATCAGGGATATCTGTTTGGCTTTGATATTATTGAGACTCACAGCATCAATAAGCAGGCAGTCAATGTCTTTGCTTATTTCATTGAATGCCTTTTCCATCGCCAGTTTTGTCGCTTCTAAAATGTTGATTTCATCTATGATTCGGTTATCAATTTCAATAATGCTGTACGAAATGGCGTCTCTTTTTATAATTTCACTTAAAATTTCTCTTTTAGATGCAGGTACTTTTTTTGAGTCATTGATACCGAACATTTTATAATTTCTAGGAAGAACAACACATGCGACTACCACTGGACCTGCCAGCGGTCCTCGCCCTACCTCATCCATACCTGCAATCACTTTGTATCCTTTAAGAAACATCTCATTTTCATAAGATGAGAGGATATCCAATCGTCTGTCTTCCTCTTCAATTAATTGTTTCAGCTTAAAAGTTTCAAGTTCGTTTTGATACTCATTAAGCAGTTTTAAACCTTCTTCAGGGTTTAAAACTTGAATTTCTTTTTTTAGCTGACTGATTTTCATTGTGGTTTCTCCAATGAGATCTTCCCCATTTTACCGCCTCTGAACTCGTCTAGAAAGATTTTTGACATTTTCAGTGTGTCAAGATTATTTGCTGTTAAATAGTAATTACGGTTCTTAGTGATTTCAAGAAGTAAATCATAGTCTTCATTATCAGGATCCTCAATGCTATATCTTTCTTTCAAGGCTTCAGGATAATTGAATTTCAAAAATCCGATTAAATGGCAGACAAGTTCTTCAATATTCATTATTTCATCTTTTATGGCTCCGGTAAATGCAAGATTCTGTCCAACCTCTGTATTGTCAAATTTAGGCCATAATATTCCCGGTGTATCAAGAAAATGAATTCTGCTGTTGGCTTTGATCCATTGTTTATCTCTGGTGACACCTGGTTTATCACCTGTTTTTGCGGAAGCCTTGTTTACCACTTTATTGATGAATGTTGATTTACCAACATTTGGAATACCGACAACCATTGCTTTGACAGCACGTTTTAGCAGCCCTTTATCTTTATCTCTTTCATATTTCCCTTTTAATTCTTCGTCAATCGTTTTATAAAGCTCACTTAAGCCATGGCCTGTTTTGCTGTTGATGAAAACACATTTAATTCCCTGACGGTTATAAAACTTCTTCCAGAGGATATTCACTTCC
>JAFGUQ010000093.1 GCA_016938455.1 Clostridia bacterium | reverse complement strand
CAATTCCACAACGATTGCACTATATCTGGAGTATTTCGAAGAAGCTTTTATCATCGATATTTCCCACAGATATGATATAAAAGGGAAGAGATACATTGGTACACCTGTCAAATACTTCTTTACAGATGTAGGGCTGCGAAATGCACGTTTGAATTTCAGACAGCAGGAAGAAAACCATATTATGGAGAATATCCTCTTTGTTGAACTAAAAGCAAGAGGATATAACGTTGATGTCGGGGTTGTCGAATATCGGTATCTGGATAAAAACGGCAAGGATATCAGAGCACAACTCGAAGTTGATTTTGTTGCCAATAGTGGGGGGAAAACATATTACATTCAATCTGCTCTCCATATAGATGATGAGGATAAACATAATCAGGAAATAAACTCCCTAAGACGTATCCCGGACTCATTTAAGAAAATAGTAGTTATAAAAGATGATATTATGCCCTGGCATGATGATAATGGGATTCTATATATCGGTATAAAGGAATTTCTTTTAAATGATCAAGCAATAAACATATGATTGAGATATCAATATTCAGAATTCGGTTAATTGAGTAGATGGAAAGACCTCCATAACGACCACTCAACCAATAATCGTGGACTTGTTCCCTTGTATGAGAAAGTGAAAAAACACACTCAAGACATATTTTCTCCTAGTTTTTCTATAGACATATTATATGATACAAAATATAAATAGTACATCCTTCTTTGAAAGACCGTGTCTACTTACCGTGGAATATGCTCGATTTGGGGTTCAATTTGGAGAAAAATAAATTTGACACCTAATTGAATTATGTATTAGAATACCTATTAACAAAAACGATGAAAAGAAGAGTAAGTAAATCGCTTGTATACAGAGAACCTTGTAGCTGAGAAAAGGGAGCAAAGACATTTACTGAACATGATCTTGGAGTTTCGTACCGACTAGGTTATCTACAGGCTACGACGTGTTCGCCCGTTACAGCGATAAAGTATCTGTGAATCATTTCTCACACGTACTTGATGAGACTGATATTGTGAAATATCAGTAAAATGAGGTGGTACCGCGTTTGTATTTAATACTCGCCCTCAGAAAGTAAGATTTCTGGAGGTGAGTTTTTTTATATTAACAAAGTCTATCAAATAAGGAAATGAGGTAAGAAAGAATGAATATTTTTATAGGAAGTGCATGGCCGTATGCTAATGGGCCACTGCATATAGGCCATATAGCGGCTTTACTGGCAGGAGATGTAAGAGCAAGGTATCACCGTTTAAAAGGGGATACAGTCTGTTATGTGTCGGGGAGTGACTGTTATGGTACTCCGGTATCAATCAGAGCGAAAAAAGAGAATAAAGACCCAAGTGAAATCTGTGAAAGATATCATGAAGATTTTATAAAGGCATTTGATTATCTTGGATTCAGTTATGACTATTACGGAAAAACAACATCAGCTGATCATAACAAGTTTGTTGAGCAGTTTCATAAGGAACTTTATGAAAGCGAATACATATATGAAAGTGAGAAACCACAGGCATATTGCAATACCTGCCAGAAGTTCCTGACAGACAGATTTTTAGAAGGAATCTGCCCGAAATGCGGAGCGGTCAGCAGGGGAGACCAGTGCGAAAAATGTAATACAGATTTTCAATCTGATGAAATCAGTGATTTTGTCTGCAGTGAATGTAAAACAAAACCTGAGTATGTTAACTCGAAGCATTTATACATTGCCATCTCAAAGCTTGAGAAAGAGCTTAAAGAACTTGTTGACCATTCAACTTTATGGAGAAAGAATGCAATTGAATTTACTAACAAATATATCAACGAAGGATTAAGAGACAGAGCGATAACAAGAGACCTGGACTGGGGAATAAAAATACCAAAAGAAGGATATGAGAATAAAAGAATCTATATATGGGCAGAAAATGTGCTTGGTTACTTATCTACCTGTTTAAGCTGGTGTCATAATGATTATGAAAAGTTTATACAATTCTGGAATAACTCAAGGCACATTTATGTACATGGTAAGGACAATGTGCCTTTTCATACCATTATTCTACCATCACTACTGATTGCTAATAAGGAGGGATATAAGCTGCCTGATGAAATCATTTCAAGCTATCATCTGACTTTTGAAGGCAGGAAAATCTCAACCAGCCAGAACTGGGCAGTCTGGGTAAATGATCTGATAGGAAAGTATAACCCGGATGCCATCAGATATTATCTGATAGCTAAAGGACCTGAAAAGAGAGATGCTGATTTTACATGGGAAGAGTTCATCTATAGCAATAACAGTGAGCTACTCGGTGCATATGGTAATTTCATTAACAGGACACTGGTATTCATCAAGAAAAAGTATGATTATCAGGTACCTGAAGGAAAAACAGATAACATATTAACAAAAAGAGTGAAACAGCTATTTATAAACATTGGAGAAAAAATAGAAGAAAGCAGATTCAAGGAAGCTATCAATGAGATTTTTGAGTTTGTCAGAGAATCCAATAAATACTTTGATAGTGAAAAACCTTGGATTACCATCAACAGTGATAAAGCAAATTGTGATGAAACCATTCATAACTGTATATATATCATCATTAATCTAGCGATACTGCTAAAACCATTCCTACCTATTTCATCAGAAAAAATCATTAAAGAGTTTAACTTAGAAAATGGATGGAAGGAGCAAGAGGTAAAAAGTGGTGTGAGGATTGCTGAACCAGAGATACTCTTTGAAAGACTTGAAATAGGAGATTGAGGATCACAATAATATTTTGAAATGATTGAGATATAAATTTTTAGATTTATATTCTAATAACGTTCACTAAAGATTTTT
>JAFGUQ010000092.1 GCA_016938455.1 Clostridia bacterium | reverse complement strand
TACTCTTGGAAAGATTGGAGACAGTAAAGCTGTTGAACCACTTATATCATTGCTTTCACTTGAATCTGACGAAGATATATGTTATCTCACAATAAGAAGCCTTGGAATTTTAAAAGATGAAAAAGCTGTTGAGATATTAATACAGGCTCTTGAAAATACAAATGAAGATCTGGTATATATAGCAGCAGAATCTTTAGGAAAGATAGCTTCACAGAAAGCAACATCCACATTGACTAAACTTCTTAGAGAAAACAATGAAGATCTAAGATACATTGCAGCAAAATCATTAGCAGAGATAAAAGATATTAAGTCAGAAAAATATCTTATTGATGCAATAAAAGATATGAATGATGATGTTAGAATGGTTGCGGCAAAAGGTCTTGGAAACCTGAAATCAAAGACTGCTGTTGAACAACTCATAGGTCTTCTTTCAGATCAGAATGATTCTGTAAGGATAAATGCAATCTGGGCATTAGGGGAGATAGATGATGATATAGCTGTATCACCTTTGATATCTCTTTTAAAAGATTTTAATGAATACATAAGAAAAGCATGCTGTGAAGCTTTAGGTAAACTAAAACAGAGTATAGCTGTTGATTCTCTTATTGATTCCTTAAAAGATCCTAACATAGATGTCAGAAAAAAAGCAGCATGGGCATTAGGAGAAATTGGAGCAATATCCTCAATAAAACCTTTGCTTGCATCAGCTCATGATAATGTTGATGATGAACTTAGAATAGAATCTGTCAAAGCACTCGGCAAACTCAAAGCCGAAGAAACTGCTGAACCTCTCATTGGAATGATAGATGACAAAAATGAACGAGTAAGACAGATAATTGTATCATCACTTGGTGAAATAGGTAATGAACTGTGTGTAGAAGCTCTAATGGAACTTATACAGGACCCTAACGAAGAAGTCAGGATTGAAGTCGCAAATGCATTTGGATTAATAAAAAACCCTAAAGCTATTGAAAAGATGATAGATATGCTTTATGACGAATCTGATGAAGTTTCTGACAAATCAATGGAAT
>JAFGUQ010000091.1 GCA_016938455.1 Clostridia bacterium | reverse complement strand
TGTCTTCAAAAAAATTCATATCTGAAAGAACAGAGCAAAAAGCTAAATACTGGAGGTATGTACAGGCTTATTGGCTCAGAAATGCAACGTATGCATTGGAACTTATACGATTGTTTGTTGCTGCGAAGGGCAGGGAGCTGACGGTCCAGGCTTTGGTAGAGGATGGAATGCTTGAAAGCAGGCTGTGGTTCCCGGTTGCATTATATTCTGAAATGCTGTGGGACTGCGATGCAGATATCAAGGATATCATATGCAGGGCAGCGCTTATTTCCGGAGTGGAATTTGCATGAGAAGACTTATTTTTCGTGAATATTCCTATAAGCATCACAGGAAAAGTTTCAAGATTATAAAAACCGATGATTGCACAATAAAACACTGAACCGCTAATGTATGTACGTTGTATTGACATGCCTTTTGATAGTTTGTATACTTGATTTGGATAGAAGGAAATACTGCAGATGAGATTTGAATGGGATGACAATAAGAACTCAGCAAATAAAAAAAAACATGGAATTTCTTTTGAGGAGGCAGTTGAGATTTTTGATGACCCGTTTCATCTATCTAAACTGGATATGAGTTTCAGTTATTTTGAGGAACAATGGATAACTATTGGACAAATAAAAGATAAAAGGGTGGTGGTTGTTGTAAATCTATATTTTGATACTGATGATGAGGAAGTTATCAGAATAATCTCTGCTAGGAAAGCCACTGCAAATGAAAGAAATCAATATGAAAAATAAGAATGAAAATTATGAAATGAAAAGTGAGTACGATTTTTCCAATGGTATTAGAGGAAGATTCTACTCTCCAAAGAAAAAGTCAACCACCATCAGATTGGATGATGATGTTATCCTGTATTTCAAGAAGAAAGCAAGCGAGGAGAAAGTAGGATACCAGACACTGATGAATGCTGCATTAAGAAAATTTATTGTGAATGATAAATAGTTAATGAAAAGCTTATAAAAGCATCTTCTTTGAATTGTATTTGGTTCTTATGGTGTAAAATGTGTCTATGATTAAAAAAACTCTGATAATAATATTATCTGTTCTACTGCTCTTTGTTCTTTTAATTAACCTTCCGATAGTTTCCATTGGTAACAAGGCATCCGTAAACACATATAACAACTGGATGTCAGAAACCCTGGATTCTGACACAAGGATTGTTGATGTTGCAATGCCGGGAGCCCATGATGCCTTTACATCTGATATGAATATATTGAGCCCAGCAGACAAGTA
>JAFGUQ010000090.1 GCA_016938455.1 Clostridia bacterium | reverse complement strand
GAAGGGACAGCTATCTATAGCCAGTTAAAAAGACATCAAGCACAGAAGATAGTCTATGTGGACGGGTTCGCCTGCTCTGTAGCTTCTGTCATCGCAATGGCTGGAGATAAAGTCATCATGCCAAAGAATACCATGATGATGATTCACAATATGTGGACCTGTGTCTGTGGTAATGCTCAGGAACTGAGAAAAGCAGCAGATGATCTTGATACCATCAGTAATGGAAACAGACAAGCTTATCTTCTAAAAGCAAAAGATAAACTGACGGAAGAAAAACTGATTGAGATGCTTAATGCGGAGACATGGTTGACTGCTGATCAATGTGTGGAATATGGATTAGCCGATGAAATCGCAGGAGAAGAAGCTGACTTGACACAAGCAAAGCAGATGCTTCAGAAGGTAAATCAGTCTATTGAACAGCATATCAGTTATCACAAAGCACTGACAGCTCAGTTAAAAGAAGTTTTTGAAGTACCAGTACAAAAGGAAGAACCGGCTCCGATTGATGAACCGATTGAACCTGATGCTGGTAATCAGAATAAAGAAAAGAAAACACAAAAATTATTTGCAGCAATGCTGAAATAATGAAGAAAAATGGAGGAGAAAAAAGTTATGAAAAATCACGATGTATTGCAGCTTAAAAAAGCTGAAATCATGAACAAGATGAATCAAGCAATGAAAGATGATAACGAGGAAGCATTTGCTGCAGCCTTTAATGACTTCACTGAAATGCTACAGACCGCTGTCATGGAAGAAGCGAATGGTTTGATTCAAGCAGCTGATACTAATGTGCTGAATGGAAGAGGAGTCAGACAGCTCACTTCAGAAGAAAACACATATTATCAGAAGGTGATTGATGCCATGAAGACATCCAATCCGAAACAGGCATTGTCAGACGTTGATGTAGTTCTGCCAAAGACAGTCATTGACGCTGTTTTTGAAGATCTGGTTGATATGCATCCATTACTAGATGCGATTAATTTCCAGAACACTTCCGGACTGATTGAATTCCTGGTTAATACTCAGGGAACTGAACTTGCAGTATGGGGGACATTGACAGCCACCATCACAAAAGAACTGACAAGTGGTTTCAAGAAAGTTAATTTGACATTGAATAAGATGTCAGCTTTCCTGCCGGTGGCAAAATCAATGCTGGATCTTGGCCCAATCTGGATGGACAGATATGTCAGAGCGATTCTTTACGAAGCGATTGCCAATGGACTGGAGGCAGCAATTGTCAATGGAACTGGGAAAGATCAGCCAATAGGAATGAACAGACAGGTAGGAGCAGGAGTGGTTGT
>JAFGUQ010000089.1 GCA_016938455.1 Clostridia bacterium | reverse complement strand
CTGAAGTTTTTCTGCAATGGAAACAAGTGAAATATTATCATATATATTATCTTTAATATATTTTAATGCTTTGTTCACAAGGAAACTGTTCCTGCTGTTCTTTTTTGTATTCATTTCACTGATGATCTCATCCATGAAACTGTTTATGAATTTCTTGATCTTATCAAGCGTCTGTAATGTGTTCAGATATGAATACAGTTCATTCTCATTGCCATAATATCTGTGTTTATGTATTTCCAGTGTATAAATGATTTTGACCAGATAAAAAGCAAGTAAAAAAGTGATTCTCTCTTTCTGCCTGATATCATTGCTGATGACCAGTGAAACACTTTCAATGATTGAGTCGCTTATTTTCTTGACATTGACCTTGTCACCGTTTTTAAGCGCATAAATGATGTCATCTTCATTGTTCTTAAGTGTACTGTCAAAATCTTCTATGGCGATTTTCTCTTTAGTTGTTTCAAACTTCTGGTCTGAATCAATCACCACATTTTTACCGAGAATCACTCTGTATTGAATTGCGTCATTGGCTGTTCTGTTGGATAGAGCAATTCTTTCAATATTACCGCATAAAGACCCCACTCCGACAGTCAGAATCATACCCATGTTCTCATTGACCCAGTCTCTGACAAGATTAAGTCTTCTTATCAGTAATTCCTTATTGATATCATCACCGCAGACAATGATTCCTATTCTGTTATCAAGATTAAATGAATAACAGGTGAAAATCTCAGACAGTTTTTCCTCTACATAACTCATGATGGCCGCTTTATAGAAACTCTGATCGTATATGCTTTTTTTCTGCATGACATTATTTGATTCATACTCCAGCACACAGGTAATGAACTGCTTATAGCTTAAACTGATTTCAAGCATGTCAGCCCGTTCCATGATATCTTGCTTATTCCTGATCTTTCCCTCCAGAAGAACCCTGAAAAAGTTATCTTTTAAAATAAGGATATTTTCTCTGAGTTTCTTCCTGATGCTGTCGTTGATCTTGATTTCAGTCAATCGCTTATCAATCTGTTTTTTGGCATCAAGAACCTTATCAACCAGAATATCTGTGTCAATAGGTTTCGTGATATAGGCAAACGCATTAAACGCTACTGCTTTCTGAGCATACTCAAAATCCTTATACCCGCTGATGAGAATGACTTTAATGTTCGGATACACCTGATTGATGATTTCAAGAAGTTCCAGTCCGTCCATATCCTTCATACTGATATCAGAAATAACGATACTCGGCATGAAGTTCTCTATCAGATCCAGGGCTTCAGAACCGTCCTTTGCTGTTCCGCAGACATTGATTTCATATTTGACCCAGTTGATGCTCTTTGAAATCCCTTCTCTGATTGTATTTTCATCGTCTACAATTAATATGTCAATCATTTAATATCTCCTTCATAAGGTAAAACGATGGTTACCTTGGTTCCTCTTCCGGCTTCAGATTCAATGCTGATGCTATACTCTTCACCATAATAGAGTTTAATCCTTTTTTGTACATTTCTTAATCCTGATTCACTGCCGATCATATTTGAGTTGATACTGGAGGTAATCAGATAAAGTTTCTCTTCACTCATACCTACTCCGTTATCTACCACTTCTATGATCAGGTTTGATTTTTCAACTTTCCCCATAACCGTGACCAGTCCGTTTTCAGTTTTTTCACTCATCCCATGAACAATAGAGTTCTCCACCAGTGTCTGAACAATCAGATTAAGGATTTCGTACTCCATTAATTGAGGATCAACTTTAAATTCATAACTGAAAGTATCTCCATATCTGATTTTCTGGATGGACAGATAGCAGCTGACTCCGACTAGCATGTCCTTGATTGAAATCAGATCATTACCTTTATTGAATGTCATCCTGTACATAGTCGACAGATCAATAACCATTTTAGAAATATCATTAATCTGGTGTTCCTTGGCAATCCAGTTGATTGTATCCAGTGTGTTGTACAGAAAATGGGGATTAATTTTTTCCTGAAGCACTTTCAATTCCAGTTCACTTTTCACTAACTGCTGCTGATAAAGCTCCTGAATCAGATTTTCCACCTGATGAACCATTATGTTATATGCAGAAAACAGTTGTCCGAATTCATCTTTTCTGCTGTCTTTAATTGTTTCAGAAAAGATACCTTCTCCGGTTTTTTTCATGGAACCTAAAAGCTTGGAAATAGGTTCATCAATGTTTCTCTTGACAAAGGACAGCATGAGAAGCAGGTAAATCAGCAAAATGACCGCCCCAGATGAAACAATCAGTATTCTTTCTGAATCGCTTATGACTTCAGTCACCTGGTCGGGAATGAATAAAACGATAGCTCCGTCAAATTCCTTCAATGGAGTGAAAATTATTTTACCTGTTCCAAAACCGGTAATATCCACTTCAGATTCTCTGTTATGTGTCAGGTAATCTTTTTTTTCATAGATAATGCTTCTTATATCTATTTTTGCCAGCACATCAGTTTCGCAGATGAAAATATCATCGTCATAGTTAATCAGAGCGGTAATAGTCGTGTCACCGACTTTAGTTCGTGAGATGAGATCCACAAACTGCTGTTTTTCATAATTGATGCTGACAAACACAGGAGAAGATAGATTGCTGTTGAAATTATCAGCACGGTAAATAATGGAGATAAGCTCCAGATCAGGGTATCTGTCGTCTTTCGTCTCTACCCACCGGATGCTGTGAAAGCTTGTTGCATATTTTTTTGCCCATTCAACAGTTGAGGTTGTTTCCTTGGTAAAAATCTGCCCGTAGGAATCTATGAATATTTTTTCATCTTCAAGATAGATATAAATGCTTTCTATATTCTCATTTAACTCTGTCTGATACAACACATCCTGAGCCAGGGCACTGATGGCAATGTTCGTCCCTGCTTCGCCGAATTTAGTGCTTCTCGAAATCGTGTTGAGTTGGCTGTTGTTGCTTAAGATGATGGCGATATCATTGCTTTTCTTGACAAGATACCCGATATATTCATTGGAAAGGTTTGACAAGCTGTCAATGACACTTTGATTGTTCTTGGCAGTGATGTTGCTGATTCTGTTGTTATTAAACATGACAAATGAAAGAATCAATATGAATCCGATGGATAAGGCTGCTAATAATTTAAATTTAATACTTTTCAAGTCATCGCCTTTCAAAATATTCTGGCACCTATCATTCTATCACTTTTATTATGCGATATGTCATCAATATTTCTTACTCATAGCCAAGAGTTCTGACTAACGACACTGTCTCAACTGCATCTTTGACAGTGGCTGCATCATACCAGATAATGGTCTTATGGTTTTTCAAAAACTCAAGATTCTCTTTGACTTCCTGATTGGTCAGGTTGACAATCACTGTTTTATCTTTAAGAACCTCTTCAAAGTCCTTGTAGATTTCAATGGCTCTTTTACAGTTCGGATCATTAGAAATTTCGATATTATCAATTTTATCAATGGAAGCAATCAATGGCAGATTGTGAGCTCCAAGCGCATGAACATGCATGAAGACATGATCAAACTGACTGGTCACTTTTTCAGTATATGGTTTTCCGAATTCACTGAACTGTTCCGGAGAAATCATGGTAGACGCATCTTCTGAAATGTGTCCGATGCTGTTTCCCTCAAGCCAGACACCAAATCCCGTAATGACTCCGCCGTCAACCACATCAATAATCTCTTTTTGTCTGGTTAAAGTGAAAAGCACAGCTTTCTGGCAGAAATCCATCAGTTCTTTCAGCATCTCAGGCTCTTCATAAATATCATAAAAAATATCATTGCCTCTGACTACATTGGCGATGTCCATCGGACCATCCGCTCCTCTATATCTGATAAAAAAACGATCGTCTGCTTTTTCTTTAATATATTTCAAGCCATCAATGACCAGTTTCAAATAAATATTATTCTCATCAAGCGAAAGTTTTCCCATATCCTCATAAGTATTGATAAACTGGTGATGCCATGATGTGTTCTTTGAAAAATCGACATGTCCGCCTACAAAAGCAGAATGCTCGGCAATTCCATACCAGGGTGATAATGCTGGAAGCAAATCGTCTTCAATATGCTTTCTTTGATTCCAGTAACACATGAATCCTTCCATCAGACTGTCAAGATAGGGTTCCATGTTATCAGGTAATCCGAAACTGTTAAGTGGTCGCGAAGGACAGACCAGCTCATCAATCCCTTTAACTTGTATCAGCGTCCCTCTCCTGGAAGTTGTGAATTTCTTTGTTCTGTCAATAACTTTATCAATGTCATTTCTAATCATTCTTTTAACTACTCCTTATGTTGCATTTTCTTTAAGTATAAGGCAAACAGGTAAATAAATATACCCTGTAATATGCCTGATATGAAAAATACCAGCTGGTATCCGTTTATTTGAAGGTTGAATAAAGACATGTTCACTTCTTTCATCCTATCCATAAGATAATAAGCGATATTAGGACCTATAAATGAAAATACTGCCGTTATTGAAGCATTGAAACCGAAAAACAGCAGTCTGTTTTGATCATCTGTCAATTCAATATTCAAGTTGAAGATGGTGATATTCGTACCGATCATGAAAATCCCGTTTAAAATAATGACTGCAGGATATAAAAAGACCGTTTCATTGTTTATAAATCCCCACCCGATATTGGTCAGTGCAAAAAGCATTCCAGCAAACAGCAGCAGTTTCCGCCATCCTTTTTTATCCCCTGCACTTCCGAAGGGATTTGCCACAAATATTTTAATCAGGCATGTGATGCTTCCAATCAAGGCGATATAAGTATAATCAAGGGTTAGTACAGTTTTTGAGTAGAAAGTGTAATAAGGGGTTGCCATGCTTCTTGCAAAGTTCCAGGCTAATGAAAAAAGCATGAAATATCTGTAATGGCGGTTTAAAAGAGGTTGTGTGAAAAGCTGCTTCAGGCTTGTCTTAGGTTTATTTATAAGATCTTCTTTATAGTCATTTACTTTTAAATACCCGGTGATTTCTATCGCAGTAAAAAACATCGTTATAAGAAACAGAATCAAATATGTCTGATAATTACTGTCATAGGAATCAAGGATTTTACCAACAATAAGTGAGATGATAATATAGACAAGGTTACCAAGAAGGTTTTTATTTGAATAGTATTTCCCTTTTATCTCATTCGGTACAAAGAAATTATTCCATTCAAGAACACCGCTTCCTCTGGCTGCAATAAATAAATTCCCGAACAGAAAACATCCTATCAGGATAATCATCTGATATTTTCCCGTCACGATTTTGGGAACTACTATAATCAGATAGAAAAAAATGTACTGTAAAACAGTCAGGAGTATGACTACTTTTTTTCTGCTTTTTGCCCGTTCATACAGTTTGACAGAAAAGACCTGTAACACATTAGTCAAACTTGGAATAGCTGCTAAAATTCCGATGTCCTTTGCTGTGGCACCTAAGTAAATCAGATAACTTGTCATCAAGATGCTTCCGGTACCCAGCATGTTGTTGTAAAAAGATGTGCTGAACGAACTTAGCAGAAACAGTCTTCTGTTTTTCTTTGCTTTTCCTGAATATTTCAATTGTTCCATGAATCCTCTTTGTCTGCTTCATAGTTTCCACAAATAAAAAGGACCGTAGAAACGGTCCTTTTTTTGTGAAACTAAATTTTAGTAAGTTTGTGTTGTTGTTGCGCCGATTTCAGCATTTGCAAGGTCAAGAACTTCTTTAACGCCTAATGTCTTAGCTGTCTGTCTGTATTTTGCAAGAGCGTCTGCAACTGAAACTTCACTGATCATTGACTTAGAAATAGCTTCCTGTGAAGCAGCACTGATGTCAGAGCTGATCTGTAAGTATTTGTCTGATGTTGGCTCTTTTAATGATTCAGGAAGAATATAAATTCCGCCCCATGCTAAAGCTTCATCAAACCAAGCTTTTCTCTGCTGTAAGCCTGAGTTAACTCTTAATGTTGTTGCTTCGTTCCATGCTACGTCTGGAGAATTGTATATGACTTCATATACGATACCAACAGCGTAATCTGGATGTCCACCAGCGATACTTGGTGATCCCCAACCTGTTACTACGCCATCTTTCAGGAAGTAGTTCAAGTATACTTTGTTTCCACTTAATGTGAACATTCCTTCACCAATGAAGTCACCCTGGATACCGTATTTACCTTGGAATAAGCCAGCAGCTGTTCCAAAGAATATGTCCATATACCAGTTAACTGTTTCTTTTGGTTCTGGTGTTGTTACTGTCATAGCATATGGAGCACCCTGTCCAATACCGTATTGGTTAATGTTAACAGTGATGTTTCCTTTTAATGCATAGATACCATCCATCCAAGCGTCTGGGAAATTCTGTTTTACAGATGATTCAAATGACTGTGTCCATGAATCCCAGTAGAATAATCCGCCGTAATAACCAGACTGTACTTTTCCTCTAGCAACTGATGAACTGTGAACAAATGCTTCTTTGTCCATAACATTTTCAGTAGCCATTTTCTGTAATAATTCAAGACATTCAACCATTTCTGGTTTGATCATTGAATCTTCCCATGTGTTTGTGTTTGGATTCCAAATTGGTTGAGCGTCGCCAACGTGATTCAGTCTAGCATCAAATGCCTGGAATAAGTCTTGCATTAACCAGGCTGTTCTTGATGTCATACCATATGTATCGTCGATTCCGTTTCCATCTGGATCATTGTAAGTGAACTGATATGAAGCTTCATATAATTCCCAAACAGTAGTTGGTCTCTGTAAGCCTAATGCTGCCAACCAGTCTCCTCTTATACTTCTTGTGAACATACTTGGGTTACCGTCATCACCACGAGCTATACCCCAGAGTTCGCCATCAAATGTATAAGTTTCTTTCCATGATTCTGGAAAAATTGTGTTGTAGGTATCATTGTCAGCTAAGAAGTCTGTTAATGGATAAATTAATCCATTTGCCATCCACTCTCTGTTTTCCTGAGGTGTGAATAATCCTACTAAACCGTCAAGATCCTGAGCTGCAACAGCCAAGTTAATTACTTCTGTGTAATTGTTTCTTGCAGGATAATGGATTTTGAAGTTGATTCCATACTGTTCTGTCATCCAATCCATATAGTTTTTCTTTGATTCTGTGTTGTCAAGTGAATCTCCGAAATAACCTGTCAATGTGACGTCAATTCTTTCAGGTTTTGCTACTGTAGTATCAACAGGCGCTGGTGTTGGTGTTGCTGCAGTAGGTGTAGGTGTAGCTGTAGGTGTTGCTGTTGCTGATGGTGTTACTTCTGATGTTCCACAAGCTGTAAGCATCATAGATAAAGCAAACACTAAAACTACAACTAGACTTAATACTTTTGTGTTTTTCATTTTTTCCCTCCAAATTATTTATTTCTAGCAACATAAAACGTTGCTTAGATACATTATAATATAAAAAAGGGAAATTTTCAAATAATATTATTTATTTTCCAACTTCCCCTTTTATGTGTTAACCCTTGATAGATCCAACCATGATTCCAGCAGCAAAATGCTTCTGAAGATATGGGTAAATAAGGATAATAGGTAACATGGAGACTATCATCATCGCTGAAGATAATCCGTCGGCGGTAACGGCTGTCTGAGCCGGGTCAAATCCCATGGCCATCAGCATGGCTTCCCACATCTGAGCGTCTTTCATGCTGGTTGCCTGAATCAATATCATTTCACGAAGTTTAACAGGGAAGGTATATTTCTGAGGTGATCTGATATAAATGATCGCAGCCATGAATGTATTCCAGAAACCAACTCCGGTAAACAGCGCAATCGCAGCTAAAACCGGTTTTGCCAGCGGAAGAATGATCCTGAAGAATACTGTAAACTCTTCGGCCCCGTCTATTCGTGCTGATTCAGCCAATGAATCAGGTATAGACCAGTAGTAGTTTCTGATTAAGATCATATTCCATCCACTTGCCATTGCAGGGATAATCAATACGGCATATCTGTCAATCAAGCCAAGTGCTCTCATTAGCAGGTAGGTCGGAATCAATCCGCCACCGAACAGCATCGGGAATATTACCAGGAAGTAAATGAATGCCTTGCTTCCCGGCAGTTCTCTTTTAGAAAGTGTGTATGCACCGATGGCATTGACCAGCAAACTGGACGATGTCCCAACGATGGTGATATACACTGAGTTTAAAAATGGTCTGTAAACAGATTCTTCTTTGACAACCATCTGATAATATAATCCGCTGAATTTCGCAGGGAGAAGTGAAAGATTCAATGACCCGCCAATTCCCACTTCAAAAGACTGTTTAAGTACATATACGATAGGTAAAAGCATCATGCACGTAAAGATTATAAAAAAGAAAATATTTACGACATTGAATACCTTTTCACCTGTTGATCTTTTAAGCATTTTTCATATCCTCCTATAAAATACTTCTACCGTCTTCGGTAACACGTTTACTTAAGAAGTTAGCTGTAAACAATAGGAACATGGAAATAACAGCCTTAAATAAACCTACTGCAGTAGCGATGTTGAACTTACCTTGTATAATCCCTACAGAGTATATATATGTGTCCAGAACTTCTGCTGTGCTTCGGTTCATGGAGTTCTTCAAAATAAATATAGGTTCGAACATACCACTCAAAACGCTTGAGAAAGAAAGTACAACCAGGACAAGAATTGTCGTTCTGATACCTGGTAACGTTATATGCCATACCTGTCTTAATTTATTGGCTCCGTCAATAACTGCTGCCTCATATAACTGTGGATCGATACCGGATAATGCAGCAAGATAAATAATAGCGCTGTATCCAACATTCTTCCATATTCTAATGAATGTGAACATCCACGGGAATAACGCCGCATTTGACATGAAGAATATCGGTTGTCCGCCAAAGAACTTGATCAGTAAATTGATGTAACCGGTTGAAGGTGAAAGCAACTGAATGAACAATCCGCCAATAACAACCCATGTAACGAAATGAGGTAATGTTGAAATTGTCTGCACTCCTTTTTTAAACCACTTGATTCTGACTTCATTCATCAGCAATGCAAAGATAATAGGTGTCGGTGTGACAAAAATATAGCCAAACGCAACGAATACCCAGCTGTTTCTGAAAGCTTCCCAGAAAAAGAAGGTTGCAAATGCAGTTTTGAAGTTATTGAATCCCACCCAATACTTGAATCCTGATAACCCATATTGCTGAAATCCGATTATGATACCAGGCATTGGTATATAATGGAAAATATAATACAGGATTAGTGGTGTTGCAATCATCAGATAGAGCATGACATTGGTTTTTGTCAGGATCTTTTTCTGATTTTTTTGATAGCCTTTTGCTTTGATAGCAGTATCCATTTTTATAAATCACCAGCCTTAATTTAGTTTTAGATATTTAAACCGTTTTACCGGTCAATCCCCACAATACTTAACTTTTACAATTATACCAATTAAGCGATACAGTGTAAAGTTATTTTACAAATAAATGATATCATATAAAAACAAAAATACATATGTGAAAAATATAACCTTTTTTGTCTTTATATTCTAGACACATTCTAAGCTTTTATTTCGGTTTCTGCAAGTTTAACAGCCAGTTCTATGCAGGCTTTCACATCTTTAAGATCAACAATACTTACAGGACCGTGCCCATTTCTTGTAGGTATGGATATACCTCCTGCACGTACTCCGAAGTTAGATGTGTTCATCGCTCCTGCATCTGTTCCGCCACCTGCCAGGATATCCAGCTGATATTTGATCTTATGTGTTTCACATAAGGAAATCATCTGATTGACCAGATCTTCATCGCAGATCACTGATCTGTCCATCATCTTGATGGCAGCTCCTTCTCCAAGCTTCATATTGCCATTCTTAGAATCAGGGGTATCATATGATCCGGTGATATCAAGTGCAATGCCGATATCAGGTTTGACCACTCTTGATGCTACAGTAGCTCCTTTCAATCCCAGTTCTTCCTGTGAAGAAAAAACAAAATACAGATCATTATACGGTTTTTCTATTTCCATCAGTGCTTTGACATTAATATAGCATCCGATACGGTCATCCAGCGCTTTTGAAGCAATTCTTCCATTGGCAAGTTTAGTTACTTCTCCGATGTAGCTGGCCACATCACCCGGTTTTACATGTTTCATCGCATCTTTCTTGTCTTTTGCGCCGATATCCACATACATATCAAGAACATCACCTTCTAGTTTACCTAAGCCTTTTGTAAATCCCACTACTCCGATTGTTCCGTTCTGGAACTTTATTCTCTGTGCCACTGTAGTCGCCACATTGATGCCGCCGACTCCTCTTACGGTAATATATCCGCTGTCATTGATACACATGACCATGAAACCTATTTCATCCTTATGTGCTGAAAACATGATTTTTTTCTTGTTCTCACCGTATCCTTTTTTAAATACAATGACATTGTCTATTCCATCTGTGGTTATGTCATCTGCGTAATCCTTAACAAGATCAATGATGACTTTGTTGATTTCTTTTTCTCTTCCGCTAACTCCGAATGTCTGTGTTAGTTGTCTGATTATCTTCATTTCTCTCTCCTTATCTATAAGTTTTATTAAATGCCTGTTCAAAATCCTCAATCAGTCTGTCTGTATCTTCAAGTCCGATTGAAATTCTGATCTGACCAGGTAATATACCTGTTTTTTCTCTTCGGATTGGATCAATTGAAAATCCAGGGGAATTCATGATGGTTTCAAACCCTCCCCAGCTGGGTCCTTTTTCAGGATACTCACAATGGCTGAACAGCAATTTCGCTTTTTCCTCTCCACCGGCAGGGACAAAGCAGAACAAAGCAGGATACCCTCTGAAAATGGATTCTGCATACTCATGCTGAGGATGACTTTCAAGTGCAGGATAAATCACTTTCTCAATATAGGGAGACTGTTCCAGATATCTGGCAATGGTTATTCCATTCTGCATATGTCTTTCCATCCTGATATCCAGTGTCCTGAGGCTCCTTAAAACCAGCCATGCCTGATGAGGGTCAATGCAGGCTCCGTAAAGACCTCTTTCACCATGTCTGATCGCTTCCACTGTATCATGGTCTGAAATGAGAACACCACCGATGATATCACTGTGACCGCCAATATATTTACTGCATGAGTGAATGACCACATCTGCACCAAGCTCAAGGGGATTAAAGAATATCGGAGTGGCATAGGTGTTGTCAATAATGACCTTTATTCCTCTTTTCTTGGCAAAGTTACATATTCTTTCCACATCAGGAATGCTGAAAATATTTGATACACAGGTTTCCAGATAAATAATATCAGTCTTCTCTGTGACTGCAGCTTCAAACGCTTCATAATCATTGGCATGAAAACAGGTGGATGTGACACCGAACTTTTCCTTCAGATAAGTGCTGATGAAATATTCAGTCGGCATATAGACATCAGTGACATACACAATATGCGAATGTTGATTAACCAAATGCATCAGTGCCGCAGTAATGGCTGCCATACCAGAGGAAAAAAGCAAAGCACCATCACCTTTTTCCATTTTTGCTATTTTCTTTTCAGGCACTTCGATGGTAGGATTGTTGATTCTGGTATACTGGTAACCCAGATTGCCTGTTTTTCTTGAAAACAGCGAAGTCTGATAAATGGGGACTGAAATCGAACCAAGATGTTTCTCAGGTTCGTCAAGATAGTGCATTTCAATATCTTCAATCCCGTCATACTTTTTTTTCATAATCATCTCTTTCTATACTGCTTTAATATAGACTGTTTTATTTATATTAGTAAAGTCAGTAAAATATACTGTAAAGTCATTTCTGCTCTTTGGTTCTGATCCTCTCATGTCATCTGCATAAAAATGAGACATGAATCCCGGACCGATGGACAACCTGTCATTTCCTATAAATGCTTCAATGCTTTCACTACCTGTCACGATGCTTTCTCCCGGTGTTCCTTTAATTATGAAACTGTCAGTTTTCACTGTGCAGTTACCACTCAGACAGAATTCCAGTTTAAATGGAACTCGTTCGCATCCTTCGGTATTCACATTCATTTTAACACCATTATCAAGCATTTCAATATCAACCTTATAATCAAGGTCAAGATGATTGGTGGTTCCTCTTTTACTGTGATCCATTTTCATAAAGTCAGTGGTCTCAGGTTTTTCATCAAATGGAAGCAGATAGCGTCCGTGTGCATGGAATGTCATCTGATATCCTTTATCAGTTTTAATGATATCTGCCGGTTTGAATTGAGCTACTGCAAAAAAAGAGGAGCACATTCTGACATAGCATCTCATGTTGTTATTCTGTACAAACAGAAAATTGCTGCTGTTTCCTAAAATGGTGATCCCCAGGTTCTTATTTCTCTTCCTGACAATCTTAGATGGTTGATAAAACACTTCATATTGGTCAGGAATCTCTTCAAGTTCTATTTCAAATTCTTTCAATGCCTCATTTTGCATAAACAGCCACAACGCACCTGGGACACCTCTGCCATTACGAAGTGCGCTGTTAAAGATAAGATCTGCAAACATGGCATATTTCCTGTTTTTTAATTCATAAGCCATTTCCAGGTAAATCTGATAATAGTTGGTGGGGTAAAAAGCTTTACCCGGCATACCTTCTCCTTTGTCTACTCTGACAGAATTCTGGGTAAAAACAGCCCCGTTCGGATCAAGATAATGAAACATAAGATCCATATTTTTGGTGACCGCTTCATAGAGTTCAGGTTTGTTCAGCTCCTGTGCCAGAATGATGACTGCATTATCACTAACCGCGTTATAGATTCCTGGTGAACGTTCTGTCCACTCTCCGTTTTCATCAATATCAAGCCCTTCATTCAGATATTTCAGTGCCATATCTTTCAGATAAGTTTCCTTGGTCACGTTATAGGCCATGGCAAGTCCTGCTGCTTCAACCCAGCGGTGATTCGGTGTATGAAAACCGCCTTCACAAAGCCCTTTAGCGGAGGTTCTGATCAGCTCATATATCTCGTTTTTCAGAAACACTTCCTTCTCTGTTACTGCACGGTGTTCCATGACACGGTAAGTTCTCACAGTATTATGCATGATGAAACCGGTATCAGGTGCAGAATGAAAATTGGAAATAAGAAGATCAAACGTCCCGTCATCGTGCTGCATTTTCTTCATGGTTTCTGTCAGTCTTAGCATCACATCGAGCACTTCTTCATTTTTATAGAACCTTGAATCACTGCAGTAATATGAAGGGGCTAAAGTCAGCACTGACCCTAACTGTGCTCCCGGATGAAACATCAGATCATCATAGCTGATTATCATGTTGTCTCTGATTGTATTTAAAACTCTTTCTGTCCCATTGTCACATGCTGTAACAATTTCACTGTAATGTTTTTTCATGATTAATAACTTCCTATCTCTTTCACTTTATCAATGATTTTCTTCATGTTGGAAAAACTGACACTGTCAGGAATAGAATGGTCTGAAGCAAATATATATCCACCATCTTTCATGACAACAGGCAGCACTTCTTCGATCTGAGCAATGATGGCATCGCAGTCATCCCATAATACTGCATTGATTCCCCCATGGAGGACAAGATCATTGCCGAATTTTCCCTTGATTTTAACCGCATCCATTCCCGCTTTGAATTCCAGCGGGTTAAGGCAGTCAAGTCCCATCCCAATCAGTTCAGGAATAAAGGGATTGACATCGCCACAGGAGTGAAGGTGAGCTTTGATCCCTTTTGAGTGAGCCCAGTCAATCGCTTTCTTATGAATCGGTTTTAGTAGTTCTCTGTACATGCTCATGGAAAAAAACTGATTATTCTTGTATCCCATGTCATCATACCATTTCATGCTGTCTACTTCATACCCTTGTGCCAGCAGATAATCCATCATTTGAATATCAAGATCAAGATATGTTTCAAACATGTCCACTACCCATTCAGGATCAGTAACCATAGCCATTAACAGCCGTTCAGTTCCTACAAACCACGAATGTGTGATGTCAAATCCGAACCAGCCGCCAAGCTCAATCCAGTATCCTTCTTTTTTCCATGTTTTATAATTCTTTTTAATGTGGTCCATATTGATTCTTGACACATCAAAAGTCATTCGCTCTTTGGCTTTTTTCCAGTCCTCCGGAGTCTTCACTGTAAAATCGACAAAATCAGGAGTCGATGTGATGTGTTTGAACTGCTTCAGAGTAGCTCCCATGCCAGTAGTATAGATTTTATACTCATCAGTTTCTTCAATCACTTTTTTTTCAAATCTGGGAGTATTGTCAATGGAGATATTGGCAATTTTATCCAAGTCAAAATATTCCACCCATGACTGTGTCTCAGGAAGACCTTCTTTTTGCCATCTCTCGATGGTGGTATTCCATGGAGAATCATAGACAGGTACTCTGTCAGCTTCCCTGTGTTCAAACATTCTCAAGAAACGTTCTCTTGTTGTTAAATTCATATAGTCACCTCACCACTCCATGCTCTCCATTTATGATCTATTTCTTTGAAGAATTCCAACAGGAAGTCCCGAGAAGTATATCTTGGAGTCGCAAATATTTCTTTATCATTATAATATACTCTGCATCCATTAATAAACCCGTATTTTTTCTTTTCCCCGTCAATCAGATAGGAGAAATCAGCATCGGTTGTCATGGTACCGTAATTGATTTTTCCGCTTTCCCAGTCATAGGCAGGTGCTCTGTCTTCCTCATATTCATTAATGCCATGATCAAGGTCAAGCTTACTGGTAAGGTAAATGGTATCACTTCCTTTATAAACCAGCGATACAGCTTCATTATCCCCTACCACTTTTTCTACAGTAAGTCTTCCGGCAATATTTTCAGATTCTTCACTTCTCTTTTTAATGGTCAGAATTGTCACGAAAATCTCTGTCTCTCCCTTTTGATAAGATTTTGACACCACTTCAGACAGCATGGCAGCTTCACCATGATTTCTTCTGATTGTCTCAAGCGTACAGTTTTCTTTGTTTCTTATAAACTCAACTAGCAATGAGTATTCTTTTTTATTCTGATAAGGAGAAGTATCATTTTGGCCTCTTTTGATGGTATCGACAAAGGTTTCATAAACTCCTTCGCTGATTAAATCAGCTTTCTCGACGTGAATATTATTCACAATTGTCAGTTCATTGTCCTGATTATGCTTGACATAATCGACAATAATGAACACTTCATCTTTTTTAAGGTATGTGACAGAACGGTCCCAGACAAGATTGAAAGGTCGATAGTAATTTCTTGTTCTGAGGTAATCAATCTCACTAAAACTTTGAAAATGAAGTTTTTCTGTATCAACATGCTTGTAGTAGCCGTCATCATGCAGCTTGTCATAAGTGGATGATGATTTGTCTTTTAACCCTTCTCTGAAGGACAGCTTATTATGATACATATCCGCTCTGTATTTCCCATTCGGCAAACGGTCGCGATAACCGCCTTCATGGAGCAGAATATCTCCGTCTTTCACTAAAGTGACAATAGAGTTTTCATCTCCATGGCCATGATGCATTTTCTCAGCTTTTACCGGAATGGATGTTCTGAGATACCGTCTTGGAATATAACCGTAATACCCTTCATCTCTGTAGTTATATAAGAAATATGTTCCTTCATTTCTGAAAGCGATTTTCTTTCCAACCAGTTCATCAAGCACTTCCTCAGAACCAAAATCAAGCGCTTCAGGTTCAACACTGTCATCAGCCCATTTATAGGCATAAGCCATATAATTACCAATCCCGGGAGAGATTGTATGATTTGCTTTGATATCACCATAAAGTCCTATCAGTTCCGCTGCTTTTTTCATTTTTCCGCATTTGTATTTTGTCGCTCCCATTTCAAGAAGTGCCATCCAGATCTGCCAGTTTGAATGAAACCATGCATCTCCGAATCCGGGAATTCTCCCATCAGGACAGATGAGATGAGTGATATAATCAAAATAGTATTTTGTCTGAGGTTTTGAATAATATTCATCTTCAATGTTTCTGTATTTAGCATACATGACACAGGCGAACAGCCATAAAGGGATATAATGCGATGCATCTTCAATAGACCATCTTCCCATGCTTTCTTCAGCAAGGTAATCAGCAAGTTCTATCCATCCTTTTGTATCTTCACATTCTCCTACTGCTTCATATGCTTGTGCAAGTGCACTTGCCCGGAGCATGGACCGGTTGTGTGCCCCCCACTCCGGACATGATACCAGCGGAATAATTGACCGTATGATAGTTTCTTTGATAACAGAAATATCTTCATTGCTCAAAACACCTGATTCTAATATTTCCGTATATCCGTTTATATAAGCATGAAGCTGAAAAAGCGGTTCCATCAACGGAACGCCTCTTTTGTACTCAATTCTCTGTTTTCTTACTTCTTCAGGGAAAATACTGCATAATTCCATTGGCTGAAGCAAATAGTATCTGATTGACTCCGCTTTTTTTCTGTCTTTACTTATGCGATATTCTATTGATTCCAGATGAATCTGATTGGATATGTTTCCGGGGGAGGTATATCCGAACATGAAATCTGCATCGAACTGTTCTTTCCATTTCACAATGGCCTCATCGTATGTCTCACTCCCAATCAGAGATGACTGTTTGACATAATTCAAGTAGTATTCTTTCTTCATGCCTTTTTTCTCCTTTTTCGGTTTTTTATAGAATGAATTAACAATCGTTCCATTTCCATATTGTTCTTCTTTTTAGAACGAATAATGATAAATATCATCTGAATCACCAGCAGAGCAAATGTCAATGCAAACATCAGCCTGAACTGAGGAAATGACAGAAAAGTGATGTTGCTTTTCAGAATGAAGCTTCTGATAAGGTTCCCTACAGCAGGGGCAGCGACAATAATCACCCCGATGACGCTTGTAAAGAAACCATCATAGATTGTACGGCCTTCAGCTGGAATGATCGAGTACTTTGTATTGAAAACTCCAAGCATCCATGCAGGGCCCATGATGGCTGCATTCAAGTTTAGCAGCACAAGCCATACATAGGCATTCTCCCTGGTGAAGAAGATATATAAAAGAGCATGAATCATATACATTCCTATTGCAATATTCCTGGTCAGTTCTGCTCCGTACTTATCAATGAACTTACCCCAGAGCGGATAAAGGAACATCTGAAGCACAGCATTGAATGTTGCTGCACCTGCAATGAACACATAAGGAAGCTCCAGATATTTAATCTGATATACTGATGCAAATGACATGGAAATGAACCAGGCAAAATAGAATACTACAAAAGTTCCCATCATCTTCATGAATTCCTTGTTCCTGATTGGAATAACGATCATATCTTTGAGCCTTATTTTCTTCTGGTCAAGGTGCTTGAATTCAGGATCAGTGATTTTAGCAAAAGAGTGAGTTTCCGCCCACATTAAAAACCAGGCCACTGTATAGAAGATACAGAAAGTAAGGTATTTATCACCTGATATATCTACGAAACGACCTAAAACCACTGGAACAATCGCTGTGACAATCAGTGCAAATATCTGTTTGACACCCATGTATCTGCCACGTATTTTCTCATCCACCACATCTATGAAAAGACTGTTGATGGCAAGTCCCATGAATGCATTGACACTGTATCCGATAAAGACACAGGCTATCATAGCATAAGGAGCAATGTCAGCAGGCAATATTCTTGGCAGCCATACCACACCGGCAATCAGTGTTTTGGCAATGATATTCATGACAACGATATATTTACGTCTGCTTTTCAGTTTTTCAATGATGATTCCCGCAAAGATGACCATAATACCGGCAATACTGCCGATATTGGGAAGATACCCCATAATTGAGTCAGAGGTGTTCATCTCAATGAATAAACCAGTCAGGAAAACACCTCCGGTCAAAGTGCCGAACAGTGTACCGTAAATTGTCTGCTTGATAAACCAATCCCTGTCTTTTTTACCTGGATAAGTCATTAATTGAGTATCGTTTCTATATATTAATAATGTGATCAGTTTCCTGAATAATCTTTGTAATTTTTTCATAACAACAGTAACAGGTTACTTACTCTGAATGTACAAATCAATTGCTTTTGCCGCTTTTTTACCAGCACCCATTGCTAATATAACTGTTGCAGCACCTGTTACAATATCTCCTCCGGCATAAACGCCTTCAATGCTCGTTGCCATTGTTGCTTCATTGACAATTATTCCACCCCATTTTTGCGTTTCCAGTTCTTTGGTCGTGTTTTTGATCAACGGGTTGGGTGTTTGTCCTATCGCCATGATTACCGTATCAACATCGATGGTATATTCACTTCCAATAATGGGAACAGGACTTCTTCTTCCACTGCTGTCAGGTTCACCTAATTCCATTCTTATGCATTCTATGCCTGCTACATTTCCTTCAGAATCACCCAATATTTTTGTTGGGTTCAACAGCATATTGAATATGATGCCTTCCTGCTTGGCATGATGCACTTCCTCTTCCCTGGCAGGAAGTTCTTTTTCGCTTCTTCTATAGATAATATAGACATTTTCAGCACCAAGCCGTTTTGCTGATCTGGCCGCATCCATTGCCACATTTCCTCCACCTACTACTGCTACATTTTTCCCCACTTTAACAGGGGTATCAACCAGTGGGAACTGATATGCTTTCATCAGATTGATTCTGGTTAAAAATTCATTGGAGGAATAAACGCCATTATAGTTTTCTCCATCAATATTCATGAATTTAGGTAATCCGGCACCGGTTCCGATAAACACGGCATCAAAGTCATTGAGAAGCTCTTTAATATCAAGTATTCGTCCAATGACCATATTAGTTTTTATATCGACACCTAAATCAATCAGTGTGCTTATTTCCTTTTTAACAAGCTGCTTAGGCAGTCTGAATTCAGGAATTCCATAGACAAGAACGCCTCCTGCTTCATGAAAAGCTTCAAAGATGGTGACATCATATCCAAGTCCTGCCAGGTCTCCTGCGCAGGTCAATCCCGCCGGACCTCCTCCGACAATGGCGACTTTTCTTTCTTTTCTGATGATGGATGATGGTTTCTTTTCATATCTTGAAAGGGCATAATCAGCAACATATCTTTCAAGTCTTCCAATAGCTACCGGTTCATGTTTGATTCCTCTGACACACAGCATCTCACACTGGCTTTCCTGAGGACAGACTCTTCCGCAGATTGCAGGAAGCGAATTAGTGCCTTTGATGATTTCATAGGCTTTAATGATGTCATCATTGATGATTTCACTGATGAAAGCAGGAATGTCAACATTGACAGGACAGCCGCTTACACAAGGTTTGTGTTTGCACTGAAGACATCTCAAGGCCTCGTCAAGCGCCAGTTCCTTTGTGTACCCCAGTGCTACTTCAGAAAAGTTCTTGTTCCTTATCTCCGGGTTCTGCTCAGGCATATCATTTTTTGTGGCTTTCATGTTTGGCATCAGTATTTCTCCAGATTACATTTATGGTTCTCTTCTTTTTTATACATTTTCTGTCGCATCATCGCTTCATCGAAATCAACCAGATGGCCATCGAAATCAGGACCATCAACACAGGCAAATTTTGTTTTCCCGTCAACAGTCACCCGGCATCCGCCGCACATTCCGGTTCCATCCACCATGACAGGGTTCATACTGACAATTGTTTTTATGTTATGCTCTTTAGTTAGCTTTGAGACAAATTTCATCATGATAAGCGGCCCGATGGCAATCACCAGATCATAGGTCTTATGTTGAATCTGTTCTTTAAGAATATCAGTGACAAACCCTTTTGTTCCATTGGATCCGTCATCAGTAGTAATATATAAGTTGTCAGCGACCGATTTACATTCCTCTTCAAGAATAATGAGGTCTTTGTTTCTGAATCCATTAATCATATCCACCTGACAGCCAAGTTCATGAAGTGCTTTAGCTTGAGGATAAGCGATAGCAGTACCAAGCCCACCACCGATGACACAGGCATGTTTGTATCCTTCAAGATGGCTGGGTGTTCCAAGAGGTCCTACAAAATCAAGCAGAAAATCACCCTTTTCAAGTTTTCCGAGCCTGATTGTTGTTAATCCCACCTCCTGGAATATGATAGTGATCAGTCCTGCTTCTCTGTCATAATCAGCCACAGTCAATGGGATTCTCTCCCCTTTGTCATCTATTCTTAATATAATGAACTGCCCCGGCATTGCTTTTTTTGCTATGAGCGGAGCATTGATTTTCATCAGTTTCACATTTTCATTCAACACGCGTTTTTCTACAATTTCGTACATTTATTCTCCCTGTTTAGTTAAAATAGTGTTGCCTTCTTTAGTAATGGCAATTGTATGCTCAAACTGTGCTGACAAGCTGCCGTCAAGCGTTCTTGCTGTCCATCCGTCGTCATCAAGTTTATAATGAAAACGGCCTTCATTTATCATTGGTTCAATGGTAAATACCATTCCTTCTTTGATTCTCGGCCCTTTTCCGGCTGTTCCGTAATGAGGAATGATCAGCCCGTCATGCATTTCTCTGCTGATGCCATGTCCGGTGTATTCCCTGACGACCGAAAATCCCCTTGCTTCTGCATGAGCCTGTATGGCGGCACCTATATCTCCTACTCTATGCCCGACTTTGGCTTGTTCAATACCCAGATACAGACATTCTCTGGTAGTATCCATCAGCAGTTTTGCTTTAGGTGACAGGTTCCCAACAGCATAACACCACGCAGAATCTCCAAGCCACCCGTTTAAGTTCACTACAAAATCGACTTTCAGGAGATCTCCGTCTTTGATGACATAACTGCTCGGAAAAGCATGGCATATTTCATCATTAACCGAAGTGCATGTAGCGAAAGGATACCCTGTATATCCTTTTTGTTCTGGTATTGCTTTATGTTTAAGTATCAGCGATTCGACAAATCTGTCAATTTCTCTGGTGGTTATGCCTGGCTTTATGAAGTCTCTCAGTTTTTCATGACATAAAGCTACAATTTTGCCGGCATCGTGCATTTTTTCTATTTGACTTTTTGACAATATGTTTGTCATTTTCAAACCTGCATTCTTCAGTATAGGTTGCATTTTACCATTATTACTTTGGCATGTCTATTCTTTTGGAAAATTAAAATAAACTTTTGTGTTATAAACCGAGCAGCATGTAAAGTGTATCCGGATCATTCCTGAAGAAGGAGCCTTTTCCTTCGTAAAACCCGTGTTTTTCAATCATGTGAATAGTAAGATCCGACCAGTAAATGGTTTTTCCAAGCGTAAGATTAGTTAATTTTGTGTTTCTTTTGATTTCCTTCACATTGTCAGCAAAAGGACATGGGATATAACCTCTGTGATCATCCACAGTCACTTCATAAATGTCATCAACAACAATCGGGACATCAGGACTTGTTATACCGATCTCGGTAAAGTATCTCATTCTTCTTGCCACTTCTTCGTGCGTTGTTCCAAGCTTATTGATGTCAAACTGGTCCTGTTTTAATATATCAAGAAGATTTCTTGTGTCATCTCCTAAAAAACCATGAGCAGTATATGCACCCGGAGCCATATTCTCCTGTATGGTCTGAAGTTTTGGATTTTGTTTCATAATGTCCTCCTAAAACTTATCATAATAGATTTTCTCTACCTGAAAATTAACCCCTGTCAGTGCTTTGATACAAGCGCCGATCATTCCTGGGCTTCCACATAAGTAAGCATGTTTTCCTTCTCCTGATTTCACATATTTCAGCATGACATCAGTGACAAGACCTGTTTCCCCTTCCCAGTGATCTTCGGGAAGAGGTTTTGATAGTGCAGGAATGTATTTGAATTTCGGATATTTTTTTTCAAGTTCTTTAAATATATCCACATAATATAAATCACTTTTTGTCACTGCTCCGAAGAAAAAGAACATTTCCCTGTCCAATCCTTTTTCAATGATATCCATGATAATGGATTTAATCGGAGCAAGGCCAGATCCTCCGGCCATAAACACATAACTGTCACTGTCATCTCGTCTGTAAAACTCACCTTGAGGTCCTGTCATGGACACCTGATCACCCACTTTCAGATAATCATGCATATAGGTGGTGCAGATTCCACCAGGGACTTTACGGACAATCAGGTCAATGAATCCGTTATCCGATGGTAAAGAGGATATGGAATAGGCTCTGATGGCTTTTTCCTTGATCTTGGCATATGGCTTGGTTTCAATCTGCATATACTGACCCGCTTTGAAGTCAATGGTATCCGGATCATCCATTTTAAAGCGGAATTCTTTAATATCATGGGTCATATCAGTGATACTGACCACACTGGCAGAAAACTGCTTGATATTGAAGTATTCTTCGGGAATCTGTATGTTGATGTTTTTCTTTATTTTTACCTGGCAGGATAAGCGAACACCATCATTTCTTTCCTGATCGGAAAGATATGGTTCCTCTGTCGGCAGAAGCGGTCCTGCCCCTTCAATCACTTTCACTTTGCAAAGTCCGCAGGTAGCTTTTCCACCACAGGCGGAAGGAATGAATATCTTATTGGCAGCAAGTGAAGACAGAAGAGATTGACCTCCCTCTACCTCCAGTTTTTTATTTCCTTCATTGATGTCAATGGTACATTTCCCGTAATTGTTCAGAAACTTATCTGCGATGACAATCAATGTAGCAAGCAAGGTGGCAATTGCCGTAACGCTTAATACTGTAATTAATACTTCCATACCCTGTCCTTTATTGAATGACGAATATTCCGGAAAACCCTATGAATGCAAGTGCCATGAGCCCTGTAATGATAAAGGTTAACCCAGGACCTTCCAGTCCTTTGGGAATATTGTTTTTTGCCACTTTTTCTTTGATGGCTGCTAAAGTGGCGATGGCTAACCACCAGCCAAGCCCGCTGCCAAATCCAAATAGAAGTGTCTGCCAGAAATCATAATTTCTGATGACCATAAACAGACTGATTCCAAGGATAGCGCAGTTTACAGTAATCAGAGGTAAGAAAATCCCCAGTTTGATATGTAAATCAGGCAGATACCTGTCCATCACCAGTTCAATGATCTGCACACTGGCAGCGATGACTATGATGAAAATAATGTATCTGAGATATTCTAACGATAATGGAACAACCACATATTTGTAGATGACATAATTGATGATCGTAGTGACCACCATGACCATTGTCACTGATTTCCCAAGTCCTGAAGCCGTCTTGTATTCATTGGATACAGAAATAAAAGAACACATACCCAGGAAATTGGACAAAATCATGTTGCTTGTGATGATGGAAGCAAAAAAGATGACAAATGGGCTTATATTAGGACTGTTCAACATATTACTTCGCCTCCTGTTTCTTTAATTTCGCTTTTTCGGTTCGCTTGCTCATCATATTGGAACTGATCCAGATGAAAATGGCAATCATGAAAAAGGCTCCCGGTGGCATTACCATGATGGTCCAGGGTGTGAAATTGACCATATTCAGAGAATATCCGAAAACAGATCCGAATCCGAGAAGTTCTCTGATTAATGCTACGCCAAGCAGAATGATGGTATAGCCAAGTCCTGCAAACAACCCGTCAAAAAGAGAAAGGACTGGCGGATTCTTCTGAGCAAAAGCCTCGGCTCTTCCCATGATGATGCAGTTGGTGATGATCAGCCCGACATATGGTCCCAGTGCCTTGCTTATTTCCGGCAGATTCGCTTTCAAGAAAATATCAACCACAATAACATAGGCTGCAATGATCAGTGTCTGCACAATCATCCTGATTCGCTGTGGTATATAATTTCTAAGAAGTGAAATCGTAAATGACGATAAAGCCGTGACAAACATGAGACCCAGGCCCATGACAAGTGAATTCACAGCAAGGTTGGTGACCGCCAGTGCTGAACAGATTCCAAGAATCTGCCTGATGACAGGATTCTCTTTCCAGAGGTTTCGATAGAAAACAGTCTGAAGTTCTTTTTTCATTTCATTGCCTCCAGTTCTTTAACCTGATTATTGATGGTATCGTTGATTATTTTCATGACTGATTTGGAAGTCAGCGTAGCACCGGTAATGGCATCAATGCCATTTCCGTAGGTAAGCGGTAAGTCGCTGATACTGACTCCTTTAAACTGTACCTTGAACCATTCCTCTTCAATACGTCCTCCTAAACCGGGGGTTTCATTCTGCGATGTGAAGTCAATCCCCAGAAGGGTTTTAAAATTCCCGCCCACCCCGATATAACCGGTCAGCGTACTCCATAGGCCTGACCCCTCGAAATAGACGGCATATTTTTCAATCTGGTTACTGCCATCAGTTAAGGCATAGTAGACCAGATTATCTTTTTTCACTTCTTCTATATTCGCAAACAATTTATCTATTTCATTGTCATTGTAAGTAATACTCATGGCATTCAAAACCGCTTTTTTCTCAATCAGTTGCTCATTAGTCAAAATTCTGCTTTTGAATATGGCATTGACAGAGGCAAGAACAGTCGTGAAAACCAATGCAACAATGAACATGAAAACGATGGTATACAGATATCCTTTTTTCATGTGGTCACCTTCTTGCTTTTTGCCTGTTTTACATTTCTCTCAATGAGAGGGACAAACATATTCCCGATCAGAATAGCAAACATCATTCCCTCTGCAAACAGACCGAAAATACGAATCACTGCAGTGACCAGTCCGATCAGGATTCCATAAATGATTCTTGATGTGTCATCTTTCGGTGCAGAAATAGGATCTGTGACCATGAAGACCATTCCAAACATGAAACCACCTGCCAGTAGCGAAAACAATGGATCCGCTTGTGTGACATTTGTAAAATATAGGACTGTATTCAGTAATGAGAAGCTTAGGAAAGTTGAAAGCATCACTTTCCAGGATGCTGTCTTGGTCACAATAAGATATATCCCGCAGGCAGCAATCAGCAGCGCAGATGTTTCACCAAGAGAACCTGAAATTCTTCCAAGCATAAGAGCAAGATATCCGGTTAATTCTCCTGTTTTCCCAAGAGTAATCAGCGGGGTGGCATTAGTCAAAGCGTCAACTGAACCTTGAAACCTTATAAGTCCTCCCGGGAAAGAGGTGAAAGGGTTCACCCATGATAATGTCATGAATGACGGAAAAGAGATATAGATGAAGCATCTTCCCACTAAAGCAGGATTGAAGATATTCTTGCCGAACCCTCCGAAGACACCTTTTCCGAAGATCACACCAAAGATAATCCCTACCGCTGCAATCCAGAACGGCACTGTCGGTGGCAGAGTCAGTGTATACAGGATGCAGCTGACAAGTACCGCTTCAGAAATTTTCACTTTTTCCTTGTTGATGCCTCTCATGATGACATACTCAGATGCGATACCAAAAATCAGTACAACAGCCAGCAGTGCGAAAACTCTTAATCCAAATGAATAGGCAGCAAAAAGAATGACCGGTATCAGGCTGTAAATAACCTTCCGCATCATTTTCTGTTTTAAAAATAAAGTCTTTATGTCCACATTATTTCCCCCGTCTTTAAACCCTATACTATTATTATACAGTGATGAAGTCTGTTTTTAAAGTGTAAATCACGGCTTTCTCTTTTTAATGATAAGCATTATGATTCCCATCACCATGACAACCACTAACCCTGATACAATCAGCACTGTGCTGCTGTTTTCTTTTTTTACATCAAATTCATGGGAAAGGTAGTATCCTTTTTCAAGTGACCCAATATACTGGCTCCAGAAATCATCTGATTCAAACGAGAAAGAAGCATTCTTTCTGCCCCCTTCTGGAACTATTGAAATGGTGCACCGGTACTCAGGAGGCGGTACCTCCACATAGACAAGCCCATCAATACTGATGGTTTTTGTGGTATAGTCAAGAAACGGATAATCGCTGAAAGAAACACTGACTGCATAGAGCAGGGAATCATCGTTCACTTTGATGAAATTACCCGGGAAGAATTCCTGGCTTCTCCTCTTCATATTTGAGAAGTAAGCAGCAGTTCCGATTTGATCTCCATTTTCATAGGTCATATATGGATAACCATAGCTGTCGTTGTTTGAATAATCGACATAGTTTTCAGATTCATCCCTATGATTATTCTTAATATTATCCACATAAGCCTCGCCTAATTCATACTCCTTACTGCCTTCTCTGTCATCAGTGAAGAATCCGTGATTGATGAAAATGTCGTCAATGGCAGGTTTCAATGACGGATATGTTTTGATAAGTGTCTCATAAAATGAAGTGAAATCACTGTGATATTGTTTTAAAAGATTCCATAATTCCATGAAATCAAGTTCCATGCTGTCATCATCCATACCTCCGTTGTCTGAAGCATCATCCACAAGATCCCACAGGACACCTGCAATGGCAAACTCTTCTGCTTTCCCGCTCTGCTGCCAGGCTTTGTAATTCACTTCAATATTCCCCCGGCCAGGAATAATTGCGGGACTTTCATTTCCGAAATATTGCTGCATGACAATGGACATGAAGTGGGCAAATCCTTCTGAAAAGGAATCGCCAGTTGTCGGATTGGCATATCCTCCATGATTCACATCCGCATCTGACAGCGGGAACTTACCATACAGGCAATGCATGATGTAGTGGCTGAACTCATGATAATAGGCATAGGGATACATATATCCGGTCATGGGAGAATAGATTCTGTCTAACCATATCGCCCCGTCAACAGGACTATAGTAAGCGTCAAACTTCTCAGCGAAAGTACTCAGGAGAGTCCCCCCGAAACTGTAAGCCTCGAAAGGAAGCTGATAAAAACTTAAGACACCTAATTCATCAGCATAAAAGTCATACATATCAATCAGCAGCGCATAAACTTCGGCATTATGTGAAACCTTTGGCTCCACATCATCCAGATCCTCATCAAAGTTGTCGGCGCAATCAAGAAGGCATAAGTCAAAAACAGCTTCTTTTTCATCACTGCTGATGTTTTTTAAGGACAGAGTTCCATAAACATGCTTATTGTCCTCTCTCACATTAATATGATAAATCGTGGCAATGCCACCAGGAGCATATATGTATTCAACCGCAAGTTTCAGGTTTTCAGCCTGATTTGGAATAGTAGAGAGAGTTATGTCGAACTTTCCGTTCTGATCAGTAAACACAGCTGCGGATTCACCGATTGTATCTTCTTTACTATTCTGGTAAACAACACTGACAGAGGTAAACGGAACAGGTCTTTTCTTTGCACTGTCAAAATACAATGTCCCGGTGACTTTCGAAGGAAACCTGTCTGCATTTTCTGATGAGGTCGTGTCTGGTTTATCTAAAATCCATGTATAGGTATATTTAGCTCCACCCAGCTTGTCTGATCTTACAGAGACAAAAAGAACCTTGACCTGTCCTTCCGCCGAACCTTTTCCGAATGTCCCTTCGACCGATTTAGATGAAGAACCCACTTTTATCTCACCGTCACGTATGGTCGCTTCGCAAAGATTGTCTCCGTTTGCATCCACCAAATCACCATTTGTACTGTTTAATCTTCCGAACGGGGTATCTTCTTCTCCGATATAGGCTTTGACACTGACTCCTGACATATTGGTATTCAATCTTTTAAACTCATTGATAGAAGCAGTCAAAGTCAATGTAATGGTGTCATCAGGTCCTAATTTTTCTGCAGGAGCAGACCAGGTGCCTGTGGTATTGATGATTTCATCGTTATATACTTTATGAATCCCGTCATAAACTGTTTTCCTGTACTGAGTGTTGAAAGATCCTTCAGAATACAAAAACTGCCGTTCAATTTTTGTTGTGCTGTCTTCAGTGATTTCATTTTCCGGAACCACTTTCTCGATGTCCACCAGGTACCAGTATCCTTTTACCTCCTCTGCACCGGAGACAGAGCTCAAGGACAGACACCCCATTACAATAAGAATCAGACTGATGGTTATTCTGACCCCGATGGAGTTCTTGATTGTCGTACTAAATGACCTATTGCTTTTAATTATCATCATTCACCACTATTTCATTGTCTGCAAAATTTTCCTATGAATAAATTATACCATAAAAAAAAGAATACCTTATGTATTCTTTCTTTGGTGAGCCATGATGGAATCGAACCATCGACACCATGATTAAAAGTCATGTGCTCTACCGACTGAGCTAATGGCCCCGGTTATACAGCGCTATAAATGTTACCTTATATAGGTATCTATGTCAACCCTTTTTATGGTTTTTTTTAGAGATGACATAAAAAATCATTTTATTCATGAAAGCGGTCATCTGAGTCACTCTTGTGATTCATTAATGTAAGCTGGTTGAGTAAGCTGTATATTCTTGTCAGGTTGTTACCCATATTCGACACATCCTCATGGTATAAGAAGCAGCAGACATCTTTTTTCTCCACATCACGCTGTGCTTCAAGCAATCCCGCCATATGAATGATTTCCTGTCTGATGATTGATATTTCACCAATGACCCTTTTATCTTTTTCCTCCAGCGATCTCATGACAAGATCAAGGAAATAGTGATTGAGGTCACGTATTTCAAGGATGATTTCAAGATAAGCTTTCAAATCCTCTCTTTTCTTTTTTTCCTTGCTTAAGTCAGACACATGCCCGTAAACAAAGTCAATATCACCGAAAATCAGAGGATCTTCTCTCTTTAGAAGCTTTAACTGGTCTATGTTCTCCTGTTCCAGATGAATACAGTATCGTTCCATCATTGAAGCGGTTCTTTCAAACAGAAAAACAATTCTTTTTCGTATCATTGATTTATAAAACAGAATCGAAAACAGGTAGTTGTAGACCACTGCAATCAGGACACCTGTTCCAAGAGATACAAACCGAAGCTGAAGTGTTAAAAGCATGCTTGGATCTCCTGCAGTGGTATACTGTATCACCTGGGTCATGTATATGGATGTGAAAATAGCCACAGGCAATATGCTCTTCCAGTCAATCAAAAGAGACACATACATGGTAAGTGCCATGGATAACGCCACTGTGATGAAATTGATTCCGAAAATACCTACAATGACTGCTGTTACCATACCTCCTACAAAAGAGGCTTTGAACTGATTGAATCCTGTCTTCAATCCAGTGGTATTCACCGGTTCAAGTGTCAGCATCATACCGAAAAGCAGCGAAATCATATCTCTGCCGATGAAAGCATTGCTGTCAAAAAGAACATACCCTGTAAGGATACCCAGGAATCCCTTAAGAATATAAAGATGAGAGTCAAAAAGGACTGCTTCTCTATTTAAGAGTAATTTCCTTAATATATTTTTCATATCTATATTATCAGCCAAGTGCCTGAAGCAAGTCAAATACTAAATGCTCCGGTACCTTTACTCCTCCCAGTATCACCTTGTCTTTATTATCGCCATGGTAATCTGATCCTCCTGTCATCAGGAGATGATATTTATTGGCAGCTGACATATATTTATCCTCATGCTCTTTCTTATGGTCGCTGTGATACACTTCAATTCCCTTCAGTCCGTATGAGATGAAAAGAGTCAATGCGTTTTCAAATTCATTTTCCATGTCAAGATAAACAGGATGGGCAAGCACAGGGATGCCTCCGGCTTTCACGATTTCTTGAATAGCACTTTTAGGTGTTGTTTTCTCTCTTTTAACATAAATATCTTCTCTCAATAATATGGATGAAAAAGCATCATCAATATTCATGACATAGCCTTTTTCTATCAGAAGCTGTGCTATATGAGGTCTCCCGGGGGTGCCGCCATCTGCTTTTTTCATGACCTCTTCAATACTGACAGAAAAACCTGCATGCTGAAGGTTTTCTATCAGCTGCAGGTTTCTTTGATCTCTTTTTTCAAGAATCCAGTCAAAATACGGTTTGATGTTCATGTAGTTTTGTTTATTGAAATAACCAAGAATATGTGTCTCCGTTTTCAGATAATCTGTGCCAAGCTCCACACCAGGTACAATGGTCACTCCATACTTTTCACCCGCACTCAAAGCGTCACCTACTCCGTTGATACTGTCATGATCGGTAATACCAAGATGAGTGATACCAAGGAGTTTCGCTTTCTTCACCAGTTGTTCCGGAGTCAGACTCCCGTCACTGGCAGTTGTGTGGGTATGAAGATCAATCATTGGTCATTTCCTTTAACATTAATTTCCCTGAATATCCGCCTTTATCCAGCACTGTATGTCCCTGTTCGAATTTTATCCTGAACAGGGTCTTTTCCTTGCCGTTAACATAGTTAAGCTGGCAGTTTACTTTGCCGTAAACATGCAAATGCAGCACATCAAGAGGCTTCTGATCAACATATTGTAAGTCAGGTCCAAAGGGAATGATGGTTCCCTGCCTGACAAACATAGGCATGGTATCAAGCGGTGCTTTTACCTTGATCCATCCGGTATTTTTCATTCTTTTTCCTGTCCAGAAGTCATACCAGATGCCCTCAGGAAGATATACCTCTCTTTCATGTTTTTCTGAAAGAACAGGGGCTACTAAAATAGAGTGACCGAAATAATACTGGTCATAGATGACATGTGTATTTCTGTCCTGCTGATCCATCAGCACCATCGGCCGTATAAATGGCATTCCGGCAGATACGCATTCTGCTTCTGTAGAAAAGATATAGGGAAGTAATCGGTATCTTAATTTATCAAATTTCTTGAATATCTCATTAGCCTCTTCTCCATAAGCCCATGGTTCACGCGGATTGGTGTTGCCGCCTCCATGACATCTTGCATGACTTGAGAAAAGCCCCAGTTGAGCCCACCTCACATAAAGTTCTGGTGTCGGTCTGCCAATGAAACCACCGATGTCATGGCTCCAGAAAGGTTGCCCGGACATTCCTAAGGATAAACCTGCACGCAAAGCGCCTGCCAGATTATTAAAATCAGACCGGGCATCACCTGACCATGGCACAGGGTATCGCTGTCCAGCTCCATAAGTAGACCGGGACCAGACCAATTCATCGCCATGCACTTCTTTTGTTTTTTCATACATCGCTTTATTATACAGTAAAGGAAAAAGATTATGCATGGCCTTTCCTTCGATGTTTTTATACACTCCATCCATGGGATAGCTTTCTGCAATATCTGTCTTGACGGCTTTTGCTCCCATCCTCAGCACAGTCTCAATCTGTGAAAGATACCAGTTGACAGCCTCTTCATTTGAAAAATCAATTAATGCATAATCCGCACCGAACCAGTTGAATCCGTAAATCCCACCTTCAGCTGTCTTGACAAAATAGTCTTTTTCTACTCCTTCACGGTAGTTTTCTATGGAAGGATGAACAAAAGGCAATTGCCAGATTGATACCTGAAAACCCATTTGCTTGAATTGTTCAAACATTTTCTCAGGATCAGAAAATCTTTCCTTGTCAAACTTAAGGTCACATACCCAGTCTTTTTCAAACCAGAAGGTATCAATATGGATAACATCACATGGGATATCTTTCTGCCTAACATCTTTGGCAACATCAAGAGCTATGTCTTTAGTGGTATAGGAGTTACGGCTCATCCATAACCCATAACTCCATCTGGGCAGTGTTTCCGCATATCCTGTGATATCACAGTATCCTTTGATGACCTGCTGTATGTTCTTCCCGGTAATGATGAAAATATCCATCATATCTTCTTCCACAAAAATATTGGCAAAGTCATTGTTCTGCATTCCAAGGTCATAATCAAGTGGATAAGAAGTATTGTTGAATATCCCATAATTATTAGTGCTTACATAAAAAGGCACATTCTTGTAAGTCCTGATAGAATCACATCCTGCACAGTCCTGATGATAGAACTGTATATTCTGCCCTCTTCTGTCAAACCCGGTGAACCGCTCACCAAGTCCATAGATTTTTTCATTCAAGGTCAATCGCGAAGTGAAGGTGACAGTAGAGTCATTAATCCCGAATGGAAAGAAGTCCTTAAATGAATTGTATCCTCCGGCGCCTCCATTATTGGGATGACAGTTGTCAAAACCTGGAAGAGTCAGCACAAGATTGTCATCTTCATTGAATATTTCAATGAAGAAGGGATTATCATGAATCACCATTTTACCATTCCGGTTATTGACGATATAAGTTCCGTCTTTTTTTATGGAATCACTTTTACATCCTTTGATGTCTTCCGACAGCATAGGGTTTTCTTTTTCCTCTATAGTCAATGATGTCCCGTATCTGATTCGAAAAGAGCTCTCACAGACAGTATCAATATGAATATTGAAGTCAATCATTTCATCAGTCTTGACAAAACGTTCAAACACCTGATCAAAACTTCTCATATATTTGGATGTGAACTTTCTGGCTTTTGTTTTCAATACAAAATGAGTGCCGCTTTTTACCAGTTCAACAATGCTTTCAGGAAAAAAGAAAACATTGTCACCTTCATAGGTTTTTTTTCTTGCTCTGTTTAAATTCTCTAACATTATTTCTCCATTCTATAGTCTTAATTCAGGTTGTGCATTCAGGTCAAGTGATTCAAAATCACTTTTGAGAAATTGAAAGTAGGCATATGATCCAATCATGGCTGCATTATCAGTACAATACTTGATGGGAGGATAGCTTAGTCTGACATGATTCTGGTCACAGGCTTTTTGCATTTCATTTCGTAAAAAAGAATTGGCAGCAACCCCTCCTGCCATGACGACTCTGTTTAGGTTGAACTCTTTCAGTCCTCTGATGGTGTTTTGAACCAGTACATCAGCTACCGCTTTTTCAAAACTTGCGCAGACATCTTCAATAATAACCTGTTCATTTTTCTGTTTTGCAATATTGACATGATTCAGGACAGCTGTTTTTAGCCCGCTGAAACTGAAATCATAAGGATTGTCCCTGAAATGGCTTCTTGGAAAAGTAATAGCTTCAGGATTTCCGTTTTTTCCGATAGCATCCACTTTTGGTCCTCCGGGGTAGCCCAGTCCAAGTGCTCTTGCAATTTTATCGAAAGCCTCACCGGCAGCATCATCTCTGGTTTTTCCTAATGTGACAATATCAGTGTAATCTCTGACCAGAAGAACATGCGAATGTCCTCCGGAGGCCAGAAGGCAGATAAATGGCGGTTTCAGTTCACTGTCGCTGATGAAATTGGCAGCTATGTGTCCATGAAGGTGATTGACACCTATTAAAGGTTTGTTCATGGTAAATGCCAATCCCTTGGCAGCAGCGATCCCGACCAGAAGAGCACCGACAAGGCCAGGTCCTTTGGTGACTGCAATGGCATCGATATCAACTCCTGCTTTCATAATGGCTTCATTGATAACAGGGATGATTAATTCCACATGCTTTCTTGATGCGATTTCAGGAACCACTCCTCCATAAAGTTTGAATAACTCGGCCTGCGATGCTACAATATCCGAAAGTATTTCTCTTCCGTCCCTTATGACGGCACAAGCCGTTTCATCGCAGCTGGTTTCTATGGCTAAAATATTGACTGACATTAAAAAATCCTTCCGATAAACAGCTGATCAATCAGCACAAATAACGATAAAGCAAAAACATAATAGGAAAAGTAATAAAGTTTTCCTTTCATCACAAATCTGACAAACAGTTTAATGGCAAAAAAACCACTCACACCGGCAAATAACATCCCCAGCAGCACAGGAATAAAATCGATACTCCCGATTCCCTGGTCAAACACATCAAGCAGTTCAATCAAAAAGCCTCCGGCAATGACCGGAATAGACATTAAGAATGCAAATTTGACTGCCAGCTCCTTTTTTATTTTTCTGCTTAATGAAGTCACCATGGTCATCCCTGATCTTGAAATACCAGGAACAATGGCGACTGCCTGGGCAAATCCGATTAACAGTGCATCATACCATTTCAAGTCGCTCAGATCTCTTTCTCCGTTTTTAATTTTAACTGTGATTAAGAGAACAACTGATGTAATCAAAAAGCCGATTCCCAGCGACATCCCGCTTTGATTAAGCCCTTCAAAGAAATTCCTGAAAACAATCCCTGCCACCATAGCCGGAACCATGGAAATAAGGATCAGTCCTGTCATTTTACAGAAAGGTTTTTTTATGATGGCAAGTACTTCTCCCCAAAAGGCAATGATGACTGCAATCAATGTTGCAAAGTGAACGGATACATTAAACAGCAAGGTAGAATCACCTATACTGAAAAGCCGCTGTAATAACACCAGATGTCCTGATGAACTGACTGGAAGAAATTCTGTCAGTCCCTGAACCAGCCCTAAAAAGATTGCCTGTAAAATATTCATATTTGCTCCATTACTTTTTATTTACTTTATTTTATCACATAACATTATATTAAGGATGATGATATTGTCAATGATTCAGCGATTAAAACAGAGAGATGTTTTTTCAGTCTTTATAACGTACGTTATGTCCATTATGCACGCGACAGTTGTGACGGGCAATAAAAACCCCACTTGATAGTGGGGTAGTTAATTTATTTTTTTAGTAATCAGGAAATCTTTTCCTGTTTCTTGTTTTTATTAAGAATGATTTTAGGTTTAGTCCCATTTAAAATCGTACTTTCATCAACAATCACTCTCTCTATTTCCTTATTTGAGGGAAGTTCATACATGATATCAATCAATGTCTTTTCAAGTATTCCTCTCAATCCTCTTGCACCGGTGTTTTTGCTGATGGCCTTGTTGGCAATAGCCACCAGTGCCTTATCATCAAATTCAAGTTCACAGTTATCAAGATGAAACAGTTTCTTATATTGTTTGACTAATGCATTTTTAGGTTTTTTCAGTATCTGTATCAGCGCTTCTTCATTCAAAGACTCGAGAGCTACTATCACAGGTACTCTGCCGATGAACTCAGGAATAAGACCGAATTTCAACAGATCCTCAGGTTCAATCAGCTTTAAAAGCTCACTTCGTTCACCTTTCTTTTTGGAAATACTTTCACTTCCAAAACCGATGGCGCTTTTCCCGATTCTGTTCTGAATGATTTCTTCCA
This sequence comes from Clostridia bacterium, assembly GCA_016938455.1. Lineage (GTDB taxonomy): Bacteria > Bacillota > Clostridia > DUPQ01 > DUPQ01 > JAFGUQ01. The sequence continues at coordinate 35,950 of JAFGUQ010000089.1, read as the reverse complement.
TTCCCTGAAATGCACCGCCGCAAATGAACAAAATATTGGTTGTGTCAATTTTTATGTACTCCTGGCTTGGGTGCTTGCGGCCACCCTGTGGAGGTACATTAGCTTCTGTTCCTTCAAGAATTTTCAGTAATGCCTGCTGCACGCCTTCTCCTGAAACGTCTCTAGTAATGGATGGGTTGTCGCTTCTTTTTGAAATCTTGTCAATTTCGTCAATATATATGATCCCTTTTTCTGCTTTTTCAATATCAAAATCAGCTGCCTGAATAAGACGAAGCAAAATGTTCTCAACATCTTCACCAACATACCCGGCTTCAGTCAGCGATGTCGCATCTGCAATCGCAAAAGGGACATTCAGGATTTTAGCCAATGTCTGAGCAGTATAGGTTTTTCCTGTACCGGTAGGCCCTAACATCAGGATATTACTTTTTACAAGCTCTACTTCATCATCATCTTCTTCGTGATTGATTCTTTTATAATGATTGTATACGGCAACAGCCATGGCTTTTTTAGCATCATCCTGTCCGATGACATACTCATCAAGTTTTTCTTTTATTTCAACCGGGGTCAGACTTTTGAAAATCTGTTCTTCATTGTTTTCGTCATCATAATCCACAAATTCTTCATCAAGAATCTCTGAACAGAGATCAATGCATTCGTCACAGATATACACGGAAGGCCCTGCAATGAGTCTGCCTACCTGATCCTGCGTCTTGCCGCAAAAAGAACATTTCACATTATTTTTGTCGTCTTTTGTATTGGACATCTTTCACCTCTACTTATTTTTCCATGACTTTGTCAATAAGGCCATAGGTAAGCGCTTCCTGCGCACTCATGAAAAAGTCTCTTTCCACATCTTTTTCTATTTTTTCAAATGATTGTCCCGTATGCTCAGCCAAGTATTTATTCAGCTTGTCTTTTATCTTCAATAACCACTCTGTTCTTATTTTAATATCAGTTGCCTGTCCCTGTGTTCCGCCTAAAGGCTGGTGTATCATGATTTCACTGTTTGGTAACGCCAGTCTCTTACCTTTAGCTCCGGCTGAAAGAAGGAAAGCACCCATACTTGCTGCCAGTCCCACACAAATAGTGGATACATCACACTTCACATAATTCATTGTATCATAGATTGCCATTCCAGCTGTGATTGAGCCTCCTGGACTGTTGATATAGAACTTGATGTCCTTTTCAGGATCTTCATGTTCTAAAAACAGCATTTGAGCTACGATTAAACTGGCTGTCACATCATTGACTTCTTCTGAGAGCATAATGATTCTGTCTTTTAACAGTCTTGAGAAAATATCGTAAGAACGTTCTCCTCTGCTTGTCTGTTCTATGACATATGGTACTAAACTCATAAGTTACCTCCTAATGTTATTCTTCGTCTTTTTTATCTGCTTTCTTTACTTGCTTCGCATTTTCAAACAAGAAATCAACTGCTTTTTCATTCACGATCGTTTCTTTGAAATATGCTTTATAGTCATCAGATAAATTCTTTTTAAACTCTTCTACTTCCATTTTATAGTTTTCAGCGGTTTTTACAATCTTCGCTTCATAATCTTCTTCTGTCACTTCAAAGTTCTGTTCTTTGGCAATCGCTTCAATCACCAGCTGTGTTTTCACCTGTCCCTTGGCAATTTCCTTATACTGCTCTCTGAAGTTCTCTATGGTCATTCCTGTCAATTCAGCATACTTTTTAATATCCATACCCTGATATTTCAGTCTCATATCAAATTCGTTCATCAATCCATCGATTCTTTTTTCAATCAATGCATTCGGAATCTCCACAGTAGCATTTTCAGTTGCCTTCATAATTGCCTGATCAATCATGGTGTCTTTGGCATCAAGCTTATTCTGTTCTGTCAGTTTCTTCTTGATGTCTTTCTTGTATTCTTCAAGTGTATCAAATTCACTGATGTCTTTGACAAATTCATCATCAATCTCAGGAAGTTCCTTCACTTTGATTTCATGTAATGTGACTTTGAATACGACTTCTTTTCCTTTTAAGTCATCTGACTGGTAGTTTTCAGGGAAAGTGACATTCACATCAAACTCTTCACCGATATTCTTACCGATGATCTGGTCTTCAAATCCTGGAATAAACTGTCCTGAACCTAAGGTAAGTTCATGGCTAACTCCTTTGCCGCCTTCAAAAGCCACTCCATCAAGGAATCCTTCAAAGTCGATAATGGTGATATCGCCTTTTTTAGCAGGTCTGTCTTCTATAGTCACGATTCTTGAATTCTTCTCAGCTTCTTTGTCAATTTCTGCCTGAACATCTTTCTGGGTGACTTTCACATCCACTTTATCAATTTCAACCCCTTTGTATTCTCCAAGGGTGATATCCGGATAAACGTCCACTTTTGCAGTCACAACAAGTTCTTCATCTTTTCCGATATTCTTTACATCAATGGAAGGATAATCAACAGGATTTATGTCAGTCTGTTTAATGGCATTTTCATATTGTTCTGAGAACAGAATGTTGATGGCTTCTTCATAAAAAGCACCTTCTCCATATACTCTTTCAATCATCACCTGGGGTGCTTTTCCTTTTCTGAAACCCTGAATAGAGTATTTTCCCTTGGTCTTATTATATGCTTTCTTAATTCCATCTTTAAACTCTGCATTGGAAAATGTCATCTCCAATTCAACTACATAACCCTCTTTTTTAATTAATTTTGCATTCATATAGCAAAAAACCTCCAATTTATTTGCGCATAGCCAAAATATTATACCATAAGGTATTAAAAAGTAAAACATTTATTACCTATGACTATTTACCATTATACCCCATTTCTTTTATGGTTAATAAAAAAAATTAAAAAGAGAAACAAATGGAATAAAAGATAAAATGACGGGTATAATAGTACAGTACCTTTTTAGATATTTCAGAGAACCGAAAAAGTATGGAAGGTAAATTGTATGAGTAATCCAAGAAACAAAGAGAAATGCAAGTCGCAAAGCCAGAAATTGCATTTTATGGTTGAAATTTTCGCCACTTTATATTAGAGTAGTGGTGATACGTTTTTTGAGTAATCAACTTGTTGTCTAACAACGAATATATAAAAGGAGTAAAGGAGTTAATAATGAATTCGAACAAAAAATTACAGAAATGGGTAGACGAAGTAGCCGACATGTGTCAGCCTGACCAGATTCACTGGTGTGATGGTTCACAGGAAGAGTATGACCGTCTGATGCAGGAAATGGTGGCAAGCGGTGCCGCAGAAAAACTTAATGAAGAAAAACTGCCAGGTTGTTATCTTTTCAGAAGCGATCCATCCGATGTTGCACGTGTTGAAGGCCGTACATACATTTCTTCTGTCAAAGAAGAAGATGCAGGTCCAACCAATAACTGGGTTGATCCTGTTGAATTAAAGAAAACAATGTCCTCGTTATATAAAGGCTGCATGAAAGGAAGAACACTTTATGTTATTCCATTTTCAATGGGTCCGATAGGTTCTCCTATTTCTAAAATCGGTGTTGAAATCACTGACAGTGCTTATGTTGTCACCAACATGAGAATCATGACACGTATGGGCCAGAAAGTTCTCGACACATTAGGTCCAGACGGAGAATTTGTTCCTTGTCTTCATTCAGTCGGTGCTCCGCTTGAAGAAGGTCAGCAGGATGTTCCATGGCCATGTGCACCAATAGAACAGAAATATATCAGTCATTTCCCGGAAGACAGAATGATCTGGTCTTATGGTTCAGGTTATGGCGGAAATGCTTTACTTGGAAAGAAATGTTTTGCACTTCGTATCGCATCTGTACAGGCACGTGACGAAGGATGGATGGCAGAACACATGCTTATCCTTAAACTGACAAGTCCAGAAGGAATCGTTAAATATGTTGCCGGTGCTTTCCCAAGTGCCTGCGGAAAAACAAATCTTGCCATGTTAATCCCAACTATCAAAGGATGGACAGTGGAAACCGTCGGTGATGATATTGCATGGATGAAGTTCGGTAAAGATGGTAGACTTTATGCCATTAATCCAGAAGCCGGTTTCTTCGGAGTAGCTCCTGGAACATCAATGGAATCAAACCCAAATGCTATGCTTTCAGCTAATAAAAATGCCATTTTCACCAATGTCGCATTAAAAGATGATAAAGATGTCTGGTGGGAAGGAATCGGAGAAGATGCTCCAGATCACCTGATTGACTGGACAGGCCAAGATTGGGCACCAGGCGCACCAAAGCCAGCGGCACATCCAAACGCACGTTTTACAGCTCCTGCCAGCCAATGCCCGGTTATTGCCAAGGAATGGGAAGATCCAAACGGAGTTCCAATCTCAGCTATTTTAATCGGTGGTCGTCGTAAGACAACTGTTCCACTGGTTCACGAAAGCTTTGACTGGAATCACGGTGTTTTCTTAGGTTCCATCATGGGTTCAGAAATCACAGCAGCCGCGATATCGAACAAAATCGGTCAGGTAAGAAGAGACCCGTTCGCAATGCTTCCTTTCATCGGATACAATGTCAATGATTATCTGCAGCACTGGCTGGATATCGGTCAGATGACTGATGCTGACAAACTGCCTAAGATTTATTATGTCAACTGGTTCAGAAAAGATGAAGACGGAAAATGGTTATGGCCAGGATTCGGTGAAAACAGCCGTGTTCTTAAATGGATTGTTGAAAGAGTGGCAGGAAAAGTAGGTGCTGTTAAAACAGCCATCGGAAATATGCCAAGAAAAGAAGACCTCGATCTTAATGGTCTTGATATCTCTGAAAAAGATCTTGATGAACTGTTGAAAGTCAATAAAGACGAGTGGTTGAACGAAACAGTATCTATTGCTGAACACTACAAAACATATGGTGATAAATTACCAGAAGAAATGACTAAGCAACTTGAAGCTCTGGTAGACAGACTGAATAAAGCATAATACAACAAACATGAAATCCCAGCCTTACCAGCTGGGATTTTTTTATTTCAGTATTTATATGATGATGTGGCATTTATCTTCTCATTCAGTTCTTTAAGCAGCAATGACTCTCCATTAATTATGAAATCTTTCTTATATTCCTCTATCCTTTCATCAATGGATATCTCAGTGTTGAAAAGAGGAACAAAAAAATCTCTCTGCCCGCTGACAGATATAAATTTACTGGTTTTGAAACTGGCCTCTAACGACAGTAATGGTTTATAGGTTTCTGCACTGTAAAGCAGGCTGTTTTCAAAATATGAGTCGCTGCTCATTTCTTTGGTAAGTACTCCTTGATTCATTTTAGAAGTCATCGTCAGATCAAGTGATTTATTGATTACATCAGTTTTCTTGACTTCATCATTTTCAATTGTGTAATCCACATTTTCAATGCCATATCTTAGATCCGCTGACATACTAGTGTTATTCATGACATAATCAAAAAGCACCAGTGTCCCCTCCAGATTTTCGATGGTTTTAGGGAACAGATAAACACCGATGTTCTTTTTATACTCGATCAGATACTTACTGTTGATCCCGATTAGAGAGTTCCCGACTTCATACTCATAAAAAGGCAAAGCATCTTTTGTTAATCTGTTTTTATAGAATGTCGCTTTATACTCAGTGGCAATATCTTCACTTTCTGTCGGTTGATTTTCCTGAGGTGAATAAAGTTTTAACAGTCCATCATTCTGCAATAAGTCAAAGTACATCAGTGCCTCATTGAAACGGTCGTCAAATACAGCATCCTCAAAAGCTTTGGTTATCGGATTATATGCGATTGTTCCTCCATATAGCAGGTTGACATAACATCCATATGCTCTGAAAATATCAGCAGATGATACTGAAAGGTAAGTATGATTGATAATGAAAGGAGTGATGCTCTCGTGGCTGCGTTTGACTTCATATAAGTAGGCAGTGAATTCATCAAGCGTTTCCGGTACTGTCAGTTCCAATTCATCAAGATACTTCTTATTGTAGAATCTTGATTCAAATGATTCATCCAGCAGACTGGTGATACCATAAATCCCACGGTCTTCCTCTTTCATATTGATATTGATTATTTCATTCAGTTTATCATCCATGTCATTTTCATACCCATTGGCATAGTAGAAAGATGAAATGTCATTGAAACCATATTTGCCTAGAAAATTAAATAGTTGATAATTCAAGTCGTTCAAATACACTACTCCATCTTGTGATATGAATTCTGAGAAGTCACCTATGGCAAATTCAGGAGATATATTAATATCATATCTATCCTTGAAATAGAGCTGCCATGTTTCCATATTGTTATAAAATGAAGTTCTTGTCGGAATGATGATTCTAAGAAGATCAACAGGATGGACGTTTATTGCTTGGCTTGCAGAAGGTTTTGATTGTTCTGATTCCATTGGCACTTCAGTATTGACTTCAATACCACCAGACTGTTTGCAGCCGGCCATTAAGACCAGGCATATTATCATTATCAAGATTTTTCTCATTTTACTTTTCCTAACTTCTTACTGTTTATATTATTTTTATTCTTAGTCATATAGGATCTCATTCCAAGTGCTCATTCAAGCATATAAACTATTTTTTATAAAACATCAAGTTTTATACTATTTATCCGAAATAACAATTGTACGTTTTCATTTAGCCCTCCTAAGATTAAATGATGAAACGCTATCATACATACATTATATTTATTTGATTTAAGCCATACTGACAAATCCCGTTATTTCCCCCTTCTTTTTTCACAGTATGGTTTTTTTCTTGCAATTAATGAACTATTTGTAAGCTATTATTCTCACATCTTTCCCAATGATTACCTATCTGATTTCATTATATTCCATTTTCAACGCTCAAATATAAATGAAATGTTAACAATTTGTAAACATTTTATGAACATTGATATATTTTTCATTTTTTGGTTTTTAATATATCTTTCTTACATTGAAATAGAGAAAATCAGCAGAAACGAGATTGAATACATCATCATCCCTCATCTCTTTTGTTTTCTCTCCATGAATATGGCCATAGATGACCTTCTTTATCATATGTTCCTCAATGAGATTCATGTAAATGTCACTGTGCATAGGTGGAAAATGAAAGACAGCAATGATATCCTTTTCTTTGTTCTTGATACTTTTCAGTGATATTTTAAAGCGTTCTATTTCTCTGTTAATCATTTTCTCATCTGTTTCATCAAATGAATACCCTTTGGTGCCACAGATGACACAATCATCAAGTTCTATGGAATTATTAAACAAGAATTCAATGTTATGAAAGTTATTCTCATCAAGAAAGTGATTCATCTTACTGACGGTTTCCCACCAGTAATCATGGTTGCCTTTAAGAATGATTTTCCTTCCGGGTAACTGATTGATAAATGAAAAGTCACTGATTGCCTGATTCAGATAAGTAGCCCAAGAAAAATCACCGGGAATAATGACCACATCATTATCACTGACCTGTTCACTCCATGATTGCTGTATGCTTTTTTCATAATCTGTCCACTTCTTTCCAAACACATCCATTGGCTTGTTCACCTGGAAAGACAAATGCAGATCCCCGATTGCATAAACTGCCATCTTACTCCCCCCCATGGAAGAATTTGAATATTTCAGTCGCCAGCTCTTCACTGATTCCCTTGACATTCTTTAACTGGTCTATTCCAGCGCCTCTTATCTCTCTGACCGAACCGAACTGTTTCATCAACAGGTCTTTCTTTTTCTCTCCGATACCACTTATTTCATCAAGCTGGGATTGTATCTGATTCTTGTTTCTATTCGCTCTGTTATACTCTATGGCAAACCGATGAGCTTCATCCTGTATAAAAGTGATGAACCGGTACAGTTCCATGTCTTCTTTGATATCATGTTCCTTGCCGTTATAAATCAATCCCCTGGTTCTGTGGCTTTCATCTTTAACCATGCCGCAGACAGGTATATCAACATCATTTTCTTCAAACAGTTTTTTGATGGTGTTTGTCTGATTGGTTCCACCGTCAATCATGATGAGATCAGGCATATTGGCAAACTTCTCATCTTTGAATCGCTTTATCCTTCTAAGTAGTACTTCTTTCATAGCCATCAGGTCATCACTTTTGACTTCCTGCTTAATCTCAAATTTTCTGTAACCGCTCTTTTTTGGTTTGCCGTTATGAAAAGTCACCATGGAACCTACTGTATCTTTTCCTGACAGATTCGAAATGTCAAAAGCTTCAATGTGTTCAGGAATAGTCTCAAGTTTCAGCAGTTTGGATAAAATGACAAGGTTAGCATAAGTGGCATTCTGTCTTTCTATATATGCATTCAATGACAGACTCGCTGTATTGAAAGCGGTTTCAGCCAGTTTCTGGTTTCCGCCTCGTTTAGGTATGATAAGCTTGACATTATGTTTGTTATTTTCATTAATCCATTCTTCCAGCCACTGCTTATCCTCGATGTCATTGTAGATAATAATCTGTGAAGGTACTTTAGAGGTGTCCTGATAATATTGTCTGATGAATTCTGACGTCAGTTGAGAAGAGGTATATCCTTCAATGTCATTGAACTCAAATTCCTTCTTGGCAACAATCTGCCCCTCTCTCACTTTAAGGACTACACATAAACCATACCCTTTTTTGTATTGCCCCGCAATCACATCACTGTCCTTTTGGTTTGGTTTAATCATATAGACATCGGATATTTTCCTAAGTATTGATATTCTATCTCTGTAATGTGCCGCTTTTTCAAACTCAAGTTTTTCAGCTGCTTCTTCCATTCTTGTCTTGTAGTCATCCATCAGTGTCTCATTATTACCTTCCAAAAGGTCAATCAGGTCAATGACATTCTGCATGTACTTTTTCTCATCCACATCAAAAGCACATGGTCCCACACATCTTTTTATATGGTAATTGAGACAGGGTCTCACTTTTTTCCTGAAATCTTTCTTGCTGCAGTTTCTGATCATGAACACACTCTGAAGCAGGTTTAGAATTTCTTTTAACGGAGTTCGTTGAGGATATGGGCCGAAATATTTGGCACCGTCTTTTTGCACTTTTCTCACAATCTGTATCGTGGGAAACTGTTCGTTGACATTTATCTTCAAATAGGGATAGGTCTTATCATCTTTTAAAAGCACATTGTATCTAGGCATATGGCTTTTTATCAGGTTGCACTCAATGATGAAAGCATCACGCTCACTGCTCGTGACAATGTACTCGAAGCTGCGTATAGCTTTGACCATATATTTTGTCCGCTTGTACTTCGGTTCATTCTTGAAATACTGGCTGACTCTGTTTTTAAGATTGATGGCTTTTCCCACATAGATGACTTTACCCTTGCTGTTTTTCATCAGATAAACACCAGGAGTTTTAGGCAGTTTATTCAGTTCGTCATTAATGATAAAATCGCTCATATTGATTTCCACATGATCAGTGCATTTTCATTGGTATCTGAATAGTAGTTGTTTCTTTTACCTTCCACTGTAAATCCAAGCTTGTTGTACAAATTAATGGCCTTGTCATTATGTTCCCTGACCTCAAGGGTGATGGCATGGATATCAAGTTCATCCAACCTCTCAAACATCATGCGAAACATAGTTTCTGCGATATGCTTTCTCTGGTATTCTTTTTTCACAGCGACAGTGGTAATATGTGCCTCGTCAATGATATGCCACACACCAAGATAACCGACAACCTGTTCTCCATCAAGTGCCACCAGGTAAACTGCGATGGTGTTGTTGACAACATCGTTATAGATGCTTTTATGTGACCATGGAGTGATGAAGCTCTGTTTCTCTATTTCATACATCATATCCACATGTTTTTTTTCAGCCACAGCATATTGTATATCCATTACTTGTTGAACAGCCTTTCTGCCTGAGAGGATCTTACATAAAACGGAAGTGCCTCTTTTGCTTCTATTTTATCATACTTAAAGGCAATCAGACCACAGACAGAAGCTTTCGGGAATGTATTTTCAATGTTAAAGGTTACCTTGTTTTTTAATTTTTCAGTTAAGAGCTCCAAATGCATGGAAGCAGCATCTCCGGAAAGAACCACTTCACTGTCATATTTTTTTAATATTTCAGCTAGTTCTTCAATTGGAATGGCCATATCCTCTGTGAGCTTTACAGTGTTATATATGGCTGTATATACCTGATTGTTCCTGGCATTGATGATAGGACAGATGATTTTATTCTCTTCTTTGCTTTGACTTGCCAGTATATCTAAGGTTGGTACGACAACCATTTTTTTATTAAGTGCATAAGCCATGGTTTTCATAGAGGACATACCGATTCTAAGTCCGGTAAACGAACCAGGACCTCCTGAAATGGCAAACAAATCCACCTCACTTACGTTTATGACGCTTTCGCTGAAGCAGTGTTCTACCATCGGCATGAAAGTGGTGGCATGCTTTTTATGATTATTGACTGTCAGTTCGTGCAGTACATGATTGTCCCTTATCAAAGCGACCGAAGCGCTTTCAAGTGAAGTATCAGCAGCAAATATCAGCATACTCTTATCTTTCCTAACTTTTCCATTTCTTCCTGGTTGCAATGGATGATGAAATATCTGATGCTCAAGTCATTGTCATCTTTTACGATGTCTATCCAGATGGCCTGATCACTGATGGCATTTTTGATATTGTCAGCCCATTCAATCACAACATAACAGTGTTCATCAAACATTTCTTCAAAGCCGATATCATAGAGCATATCCTCATCAGTAATACGATAGGCATCCATATGGTAAAAAGTAATGTTCTCTTTTTCATAGCGGTTAATAATATTAAATGTCGGACTGGTGATATATTCATCAATCCCCAGTCCACTGGCATACCCTTTGGAAAACACTGTCTTTCCACTGCCTAAATCACCTGCCATGCAGATGTTATTGAATTCAAGTGATGCAAACTGTGCACCAAGTGAAAAAGTCTCCTCATCACTTTTCGTGCACAGTATGTATTTCTTATCCCTCATAAACCACTTTTCCGTTGATGATGGTGGCAATCACATTTGTCTTTATTTCTAGTGGATTACCATCAAACACAGCCACATCAGCATCTTTTCCTTCTTTAAGCGATCCTACTCTGTCATCAATTTCTGTGACTTCAGCGGCATAGATAGTGATGGCTTTTAATCCTTCAAGCTCATCAAGACCATTCTTGACAGCAAGCCCTACAGTAAGCGGCAGGTATTGAATAGGAATGACATGATGATCAGTCATAATGGCTGTCTTTATTCCGGCTGCTGATAAGTAACCGGGATTCTTGATAGTCGCATGGTTAAGTTCATATTTTGACTTGAATGACATTAATGGTCCGGTAATGACATCAATTTTTTCTTCTTTCAGTTTTTCTTTAATCAGATAACCTTCAGTACAATGCTCGATGGTGAAATGAAGACCGAATTCTTTACCGATTCTGATAGCAGTGAGAATATCATCTTCTCTGTGAGCGTGTATCTTAACCAGCAACCCGTCAAATACCTGTGACAATGCTTCCATCTTCAGATCAACTTTTGATTTATCTTCTCTTGTCCTGTATTCCCTTGCCTGAATCAGTGCCTGCCTCATGACAGCAGCAGAAGCCATTCTGGTCATAGGTGTTTTTTTCTGTCCGTTATATACTCTCTTAGGATTTTCCCCTAAAGCCATTTTCATAGCTACAGTTTCTTTCAGACACATTTCTTCAATACTGTTTCCCACGGTTTTCAAAGCAGAGAATGTTCCTCCGATGACATTAGCACTGCCAGGTCCGATGACAAGAGTGGTGATACCTGCTTCCATGGCATCTCTGAATGATTCGTCTTTATAGTAAATACCGTCAATGGCTCTCATATGAGGAGTCACCGGATCTGTCATTTCATTTCCGTCAGCTCCTTCAAAGCCAATACCATTTTCCCACATACCCACATGGCAGTGAGGATCAATCAGACCAGGCATGATGAATCCGCCTTTGGCATCAATGACTGTGTCACACTTCTTTTCCATTTCCTCTGTCAGTTCTTTTTTCTTTCCGATTTCAAAGATTTTGTCATCTTTTGTGATGACATAACCATCAAAATTGTTTTTCTTGTCCATTGTGAACACTTTCCCGTTTTTTATCAGTATCATACCTGTTCTCCCTTCTAAAATGAAAAAAGCACCACCTCAATCGGTGATGCTTTAATGAATACTTTATCTCTTTGAAAATTGAGGTGCTTTTCTTGCTTTTTTGAGTCCTGGTTTCTTTCTTTCTTTCATTCTCGGATCTCTTGTCAAGTAGCCGGCTTTCTTAAGTTCAGAACGTAATCCTGGATCTGCTTCAAGCAATGCTCTTGAGATACCATGTCTGATGGCACCTGCCTGACCTGTGAATCCACCGCCTTTGACTCCGACGATAACATCAAATCTTCCTTCAGTCTTTGTCAGTGCTAATGGCTGTTTCATGATTACTTTCAATGTTTCCAGTCCAAAATAATCATCTATGTCTCTTTCATTTATCGTTACTTTACCTTCGCCAGGTACTAACCTGACTCTGGCTACTGATTTCTTTCTTCTACCTGTTCCGTAATACTGTACTTTATTTGCCATGAATCTATCCTCCTTCTCTCTTAAGCTTTGATTTCAAGAACTTCAGGTATCTGCGCCTGGTTCTTGTGTTCTGGTCCGACATATACTTTCAGTTTCTTGAGCATCTGTCTTCCAAGAGTGTTTTTGGGGAGCATCCCTTTAATTGCTGCCTGCAATATTCTTTCAGGGTGCTTTTCCATCATGGCTTTATAACTTACTTCCTTTAAACCACCGATATGAGTGGTATGATGTCTGTACAATTTCTGAGTTTCTTTTTTACCGGTAACAATGACTTTTTCAGCATTGATGATAATAACGAAATCTCCTGTATCCACATGTGGTGTATATGTAGGTTTGTGTTTGCCTTTCAGTATTTTTGCCACTTCGCTTGCAAGTCTTCCGAGGACTTTGCCATCAGCGTCGACAACATACCATTTCTGTTCAACCTGGCTTGCATTAGCCATCATTGTTTTCATAGTTACCTCCTAAAGTATGACTATCTATCTTAGTCGATTATCACTTCATTTTCGCAAGGAACATTCTAATACATATTCATATTAGTGTCAAGCATATTTAACTGTAATTTTAATCCTGCTTATGATAACTCTTTAAATCTCTCTTTTTCTCTCATTATCTCTTCAATGCTCTAATGTCATCTCACTTTTTCATTTCATCTAAAGTCATGGAGAATGCGGGTAGAAAGTCGCTGATAAAGCGCTTTACTTCAGGAAGTTCCACACTTGAAAGTGATTCTTCCACAGCATTTCTGGCACTGATGAAATCGTGATTTCCTCCGTCCTGCTCTTCAATGCACTTGATCAATGCAGAAATACGGTCAGCTGCTTTGACAATGGCTTTGCTTTCTTCATCCATATGGAAATACTGCTCATAGGACTTCGAAAGGTCAGGAGGCAGCATATTGATGATCTGCTTCTCTGCTTCTTTCTCCAGTTTCTTGTATGCTTTCGTTATGGCTTCATTCTCATATTTGACAGGAGTCGGCATGTCGCCTGTAATGGTTTCGTTCGCATCATGATACATGGCCATGACAGCAATTTTTTCGCAGTTATATTGCTTTTTATAGTAATGATTCCCGATTTTAGCAATGCCAAGGGCAATGGAAGCCACATCAAAACTGTGCTCTTTTAAATTCTCATATCTTGTATTTCTCATCAACCCCCAGCGGTTGATATATTTCATTCTGTGAATAAATGCAAAAAAGGTATTTGACGCCATTTTAAAACTCCTTTTGTAATATATGGGTTTGCGATATATAATTATTATATCAGAAATACACAAGAAGGATGAATATTATGACAGGTAAATTTTCAAAAGTAGCCATCAATGAGAAAAGTGACAAATATGATGTCTGTATCAGTCGTGTCACTCCCCTTTCAAGAAGAGAAAACGAAGTCAGGTCTCCTTTTACAAGAGATTATACCAGGATTCTACATTCCAGAGCTTACAGCCGTCTAAAGCATAAGACTCAGGTGTTTTTTGCTACTCAGAACGATCATATCTGTACCCGTATTGAACATGTCAATCATGTGTCTTCTATTGGGGTGACCATAGCAAAATATTTCGGATTAAACGAAGAACTGGTTCTGGCCATTGCCACCGGGCACGATCTGGGACATGCCCCGTTTGGTCATTCAGGAGAACGTTACATCAGTGCGATTACCAATAAATACCTGAATGAGACCTTCTGGCATGAAAAAAACAGTCTCCGTTTTGTGGATGAATATGAAACCCTTCAGGATTCAAACGGGTTTGACTGTAACCTTGACTTAACTTACGGTGTCAGAGACGGTATCATCTCTCACTGCGGTGAAGTAGAAGATGAATACCTCATTCCAAGAAACGAAGTCATTGATCTGAAAGATGTTTTGATGGCAAGCCATTATTCTCCATATACATGGGAAGGCTGCATCGTGAAAATGGCTGATAACATCGCTTACATAGGAAGGGATATTGAAGACGCTTTGAGGCTGAAAATCCTAGATGAAGAGCATATTGATGAGCTTGATAAAATCATTCACACTTTCTATAATGTGGATATAAAGAAAACCAACAACACTGCATTGATTCATACCTTTGTCAGCGATTTATGTGAAAACAGCTCACCTGAGAATGGAATGAGGTTTTCAACTCACCATCTAGACTTCATGAAAGAGATTAAGAAGTTCAACTATGAATACATATATTACAATGACAGACTGACTGTATTCCAGAATTATGCGGAGCTGATTTTAAATTCTCTGTTCAATGTGCTTTTAAAATTCTATGATGGAGTAAACACCATTGACTATATCAATCAGAATTTTATTGAGATTTATCCTGAATTATCAAAAACCTTCATTGAAAAGCTGAGACGATATTCAGATATGGGAAACAAGGAGCCTAGAAGAGATACCCTTAAAAATGTCATCTTATATAGACTTGAAAACAGACAGGATTTCATCAAAGCAATCATTGACTTCATTTCTTCAATGACTGATACCTTTGCTATAAAAATGTTTGAAGAACTGACAAGCCTTTAGAAATCAAGCAAGTGATACTTATATGAAGTCACAGACCCTAGCTTTTCATTCAGCAGGTCAATATACTCAATCCCGCCTGATTTCCTGAACAGTTCCTTATATGCAGCCACTTCGTCTTCCAGAGAGTTTCTGGTATTGAACATTCTTTTGATAATGTCATCAAATTCATTGTTGATCGTTGGAGTAAATCCAAGTTTCAATATTTCATGATGAATGTATGAAACATCATATAAAAGGGGTTCATCCGCTTGATCAATTACCTGAACACTTTCCATGAAGCTGGTAGCTCCTGGATCCTTGAATCCTGTCATTAGTTCCAGATCAAGCATTGCACCATAGCTTGGCATATTAATTGTCAGATTGTGATCCTGAATTTCATAATCAATATTTTTAATTCCATATTTCAAATCATAGTAGTATTGATTGTCAGTGAAAATAGTATTGAAAAGTTCCATCTTACCTGCCAGATTACTGATTCCTGCGGGAAACACATAAAATGAAATATCTTTATTCACTTCCATTAACCGTTCTTTATTGTTTCCTTCAAGAAAGTACCCGGTACGGGTCAAATAGACCGGGTCTTCATATTTGTCATTTCTTCCCGGATCTCCAGAGTAACTGTAGATTATATAGTATTCAGTCGCATAATTCTTGTTTATGTTATAAGGTATTTTGTCAAAGTTCGTTCCATTGCTGTCAAATATTGAAAACACTTTATTTTCCTGTAAAAAACGGATATATTGAATGGCTTCAAGGGAATTTTCTGAAAACATCCCGTCCTCAATGGACTTCGTCAGCGGATTATAGGCAATAGTATTATTTTTTTCACTGTTGAAGTAGACTCCAGAAGATCTGAAAAGATCTGCAGTATTTCTAATAATATTATTT
Organism: Clostridia bacterium; assembly: GCA_016938455.1. GTDB lineage: Bacteria > Bacillota > Clostridia > DUPQ01 > DUPQ01 > JAFGUQ01. Next base: position 20,081 of record JAFGUQ010000089.1, on the reverse strand, counting down.
GAATTTGCAATAAACGGATAGAAGCTTTCATCATAACTGTTCATTTTTCTAGTAGCCAGCAGATAATCATAGAATTCACTGACATTAGTGGGAACATTCAGAGAAAGTTCTTTAAGGTAATTCTCATTATAGTACCTCGGATAGCTGTATCCGAAAGAAGACACTGGTAACGCCATGATTTCATCATTCATGGTGACATAATCAATGGCAGTGTCATCTATATATTGATACCAGTTGTATTGATCATAGTATGTGCTGATGTCATAGAGTTGTCCTGTTTCCATCATTTTTTTTATATCAAACATGTTCTGCATTATGTAGTCTGATTTACAGTTGAAGAACACGATGGAATCCATTGCACTGAGGTCAGTGTTAATAGTGTTGTAGCTAATATTGATCTCATAACCGTATGTCTCATAAAAATAGGTTTCCCAGTTATCTATTTCTGCATAACGGTTTCTTGTATTGTTATAGGGAATTGTGAATGAGAGACTTGTTGTTCTCTGATAGTCCGCACTAATGCTATCAGCAGGTTCTGCCTCAGGTGTTAAATCAGCTCCATTGGTACATCCTGCAAGCAGTAATATCAATAATGCGATAAGTATTTTTTTCACTTGTTATCCTCCCATTCCCTTTACGACAGTTTCATTATATCATTACACACTAAAATGTATCAAAATACTCACACATTATACATAAATGACCTTTAAACATAGTTGTTTGCGTTTAAAAATACCATGACGGAAGCCATCTTAATGACTCGATATATTTTAGAGGTACCATGGTTCCGGAAAGCGCCGGATAAAACACAGCAAACAGGACTGCGACCAGAATCAGATATAGAATAACCATTTTCCTGTATTTTCTTTTCTTTTTCAATAGGTGTTCAATATTGTAGGCAATAGCAAAGATGATGAAAGGAACCAATGAGAAATAGTGGTAAAGGAAAGTGATTTTTCTTGGAGCAATAATCCATGGAAGATACAGGGAAAGATAAGCGGCAAAAATGAAAACAGCTCTTTTATCTTTCTTTTTCAGCGCAATCACTGCTGTTGAGAAAAGGCAGCCGAATCCTGTCCACCAGATTAACGGATTCCCAAAAGAGGCAATCGCTCCCCACATGCCTTCCGGCGGATTTTTCATCTGATAAAAATAGACTGGTCTTATATCAGCCGGCCACTGCCACCAGGGAGAAGCATAGGGGTGTGCAGAGGTTACCCCTGCATGATAGGAATACATATGCTTCTGGGAACTTAAAAAATCGGCAATATGGTTTTCAGAACCGGTTGCTTTGAACACAGGGAGATAAGACAGGTAATAAATACATACCGGAATTATGATGAAGAAAATAAGGCACAGCAAAAGGGTGGGAAGCATTGTCTTTCTGAAGAAATGTTCCTGCTCGATAAGCCCTTTTTTATTCGCTCTTAGTTCAAGTAACTGCTTCAAAAAGAACAGAAAGGCAATACCGGCACCTGCATAAAGGCCAATCCATTTGACAGAAGCTGCCAGTCCAAAGAAAATGCCACACATTAAAAGTGGATAGATAGTAAATCTGAACTTTATTTCATAAGACTTCTGCATGAAATATTTATACATGTAATAGAACATCAGGATGATAAAAAAGCACAGATATCCGTCAACGGTTCCGATTCTTGTCTGGGTGAAATGCATGAAATCAAACATCATCAGAAATGCACATACAAAAGCAAGGAAAGTCGTTTTGAAGATTCTCTTCCCGAAGACATACATCAGAGGAATCATCATAGCTCCGAAAAGCGCTCCGAACACTCTCCATCCGAAAGGTGTGAATCCGAAAAGTTGAATTCCCCACATGATGATGATTTTACCAAGAGGCGGATGGGTGTTTTCATATGGAGAAATATTATTGATATATTCATAGGCAGTTCTCGGAAAGTAGACTTCATCAAAATAAGTGGTATTCATATAGGTTGATGTGTAAACTGCAAATTCCTGCTCATCAAAGAGTTTTTCTGTTCCTTTTGTCTTATCAGTCAGCTCTATGAGTTCTTTGATAGGTACAGGTTGTTCGCTTCCTTTTTCATAAACTGCGATTTCAAAAAACTCTCCTCTGATCCCTTTTATGGTTCCGTCTTCGCTTTTAAAATAATCAGAGACAAACTTTAGAGAAGAAGTTCGTACCGGTAGAGGTGCGTCTTTCCATTTGAACATGGTAGAACTCTCTTTTTCGAGTCTGGTAATCTGTTCATAGTCACCACTGTCATTGAGGTAAAAGACGTCAAGTGCAGCAACACTGTACCAGTCCTCTCCTAACCCGCAATAATACATGATTTTATCAAGATCCTTTTCCTCATCAAAATTGATGATGAATTCCCTGTTCAATCCTTCAGGTACCCAGCCCGTCTGCGGAGCTGTCCTGTCTCCGAGGTTAATCAGCGCCATGAGTGCATACAGCACGGTGATGATGACAATGATAAGGTAATCTTTTTTTGTAATTCTTGAATCCATATTTTCCCCATTAACTGTACATTTACGTTCTTTTTTATTATATAATAGAATTATTAAAACGGAAAGGTTAAATCATGATTAAAAAGCAGCGAATTCTTAACTCACTAAATCATAAAGAATCTGATATCATTCCCTATCAAGTTGATTTCACCATAGAAGAACACAGGAAAATGGCTGTTTTTCTAAATGATGATCATTTTGAAGATAAAATCGAAAACCATATCCATCGAATCAGATGGAACGATGTCAATGAAGAGTTACCTGATAAAAAAGGGCATTTCAGAGACTTCTTCGGAGCAGTCTGGAACCGGAGCGGTGTTGATAAGGATATCGGAGTGATTGATGATCCTGTTTTCAAGAATCCTGACATCAGCCTTTTCACACTGCCAAGAGTCAATCCCTCATTGGCTATTCCACTCATGGAAGAAGATCTGAAAATAAAAAGCGATCATTTCATCATTGGTGATATCGGCTTTTCACTGTTTGAAAGAGCCTGGTCACTGAGGGGTTTTCAGAACCTTTTAACCGATATGGTACTTGATCCTGTTTTTGTTCATGAGCTTCTCGATGAAATCTGCGAAGCTAATATAGAGGTTATTAAATTATATGAAGATTACCCTGTAGACGGCTTTTATTTTGGTGATGACTGGGGACAGCAGCATGGTCTGATTATGGGCCCAGCCAATTGGAGAGAATTCATTCTTCCAAGGCTTAAAAGAATGTATGATCAGTGCCATAGCCAGGGGTTATATGTCATGCAGCATTCCTGCGGTGATATTTCAGAGATTTTCCCTGATCTGATTGATGCCGGGCTTAATGCCTATAACACCGTACAACCTGAAATATATGACCTTAATAAATTAAAAAAAGAGTATGGCAATGACCTCACTTTCTGGGGGGCTATCAGCACGCAGGCACTTCTTCCCTTTGCCACACCCGAAGTGGTAAGCAGTGAGACAAGACGGATAATGGATATCCTGGGGAAAAACGGTGGCTATATCGCCGCACCGACCCATGCTGTCCCTTATGATGTCCCATGTGAAAACATCGTAGCGATGTTGGATGTATTCAAAAATCAGGAGAAAAAATGATACTGGAACAATCAAGAAAAAACAGAGATACGCTTATCAATTTTGCGACTCATATCTATGATCATGCTGAAACAGGTTTCAAGGAAAAAATGACTGCAGAGTATATTGATGAGCAATTTAGGAAAATGGGATACGAAACAATCACAGGAGTTGAAATACCCTATGTCAAAGCTACCTATGACAGTAAAAAACCCGGTCCTGCCATTGCCATTATCGGAGAAATGGACAGCATCATCATCAATGATAAACCTGTGCATGCCTGTGGGCATAACATTGAATGCACCAATCTGCTTGGAAGCGCTCTGCTTTTAAAGCAAATGATTGAACAATATGACATAACTGGCAAAATACACTTCATGGCAGTGCCAGCAGAAGAGCACATTGAGATGCAGCATCGTCTTGATCTTATGAAGAAAGGAGTCATCAGATATCCTTCAGGCAAACCTGAATTGATGTACCGGGGATTATTTGATGATGTGGATATCTGCATCATGGCTCATTGCATGCCACAGGAAAACGAAATCACATTAAGCACTTCTTCTAACGGTAACATCATTAAAAAAGTCACTTTCACCGGTAAGGCAGCTCATGCAGGAAATGCTCCTGAAGAGGGTGTCAATGCACTGTATGCGGCTAATCTTTCTTTGAATGCCATTAATGCTCTCCGTGAAACCTTTACTGAAAAGCAGTATGCAAGAGTTCACCCAATCATCACTAAAGGCGGCGATGCTGTTAATGTCATTCCGTCTGAAGTGATTATAGAGTCATATATAAGGGCAGCGACACTTGATGATATCAGCCAGATCAATGATAAAGTCAACAGAGCTTTTGTTGGTTGTGCTCATGCTATGGGAACCAAAGTAGAAATCAACGATGTTCCCGGTTATCTTCCCATGTATACCAGTCCTTTAATGAATGATTATGTTTTGCCGGTTGCCAAATCGGTTTTCAATAAAGAAATCGAAACATTCCCTCATCTCGGATTATGTTCTGATATGGGTGATATGTCCTCTGTCATGCCTATTCTCCATCCCTATATCGGCGGAGTCTCAGGAACACTTCACGGAAATGATTTCAGAATGACCGATCCAGATATTGCTTTAGTAAAGGGAAGTGCCTTCCTGTTCTCAGTATCTGTCAGTTTTCTTGTAAACAACGCTGCAGTAGCGTATAATATAATCAATGAGTACAAACCTTTATTTAATAACTTCAGGGAATATTTTACTAAGTTTGACTCCATGTATAACACAATTATAAGTGAATAACATTTAGCAGTAATATAACTCAGTCTTAACATTCATACAAATGATTAATGATAGAATGATGATATTCTTTTTTGCTGAACAAAAGATACCCCAGTTAACCATCTGGAAGGTTGTTTTGAGTCAAATACGATATTCGTATTAATATATTAAAAATTGGAGGAAAAAAAGAATGAAGAAGAAATTAACTGCTATGCTTATTGTTCTTGTGCTGCTGTTATCTGTTTTGATGCCATCAAGTGTTTTTGCAGCTGATACAACCATAGTCATTGCACACACAAACGACATACATGCAAGAGTTTTTGAAGGTGACGGTATCGGACTTGCCAAAATATCAACCTTAGTGAGCGAGTTGAGAGCTGCCAATCCAAATACGCTCTTAATGGATGCAGGTGATGCGTTTCACGGGCAGACATTTGCTACTCTTGAAAAAGGTGCAAGTATAGTTGAAGTGTATAATCTCATGGGATATGATGTCATGACCCCGGGTAATCACGATTTCAATTATGGCTATGAGCGTTTGCTTGAGCTTGCTGATATGGCTGATTTTCCGATACTGTCAGCGAATGTCCTTAAAGAAAACGGCACTGCTTTACTTGAGCCATATACAGTGAAGACTGTTGGAGGTGTAAAGGTAGGTATCTTCGGGTTAACCACACCTGAGACCACCTATAAGACTCACCCTGATAATGTCATGGGTCTTACATTTGCAGATCCAGTAGTCAAAGCACAGGCCATGGTCACGCTTCTTGAAAGTTTGGGATGTCAGGTAATTGTCGGTCTTTTCCACTTAGGATTAGATGAAGCAAGTGTTGACACAAGTGCTAAAGTAGCAATGGAAGTAGACGGTATTGATGTCATTATTGACGGACATAGTCACTCAACACTGCCACAGGGATTGGTTGTCAACAACACTCTGATTGCCAGCGCAGGTGAGTATGACAAAAACCTTGGTGTAGTAGAAATTACTGTATCAGGAGGCGTTGTCACTGCTAAAACAGCTTCATTGATTACTAAAGCTGAGACTGCAGATACAGTAGCAGACCCAGCCGTCGTAGCATTGACTGAATCAATCAATGCCACTCATGATGTCATCCTTTCTGAAGTCGTGGGAAGAAGCACACTTAATATAATGGGAGAAAGAAATTATGTCAGAACCGGCGAAACCAACATGGGTAATCTGGTCACAGATGCCATGCTTGCTGAGTCAGGTGCAGATGTCGCATTGACAAACGGTGGAGGGATCAGAGCCAGCATACCTGCAGGATATATTACCAAAGGAGATGTTATTACTGTCCTTCCATTTGGCAACTATATTGTCACAAAGGAAGTAACCGGTGCGATCATTAAACAGGCACTGGAATATGCCACCGATTCTTATCCAGCCTCTGCAGGAAAATTCCCTCAGGTCGGTGGAATGTCATTTTCAATTGACATGAATAGACCTGTAGGTGACAGAATTGTTGATCTGATGATCGGTGATATGCCTGTTAATCTGAATGCAGCCTATGTTCTGGCTACCAACGATTTTATGGCAGCCGGAGGAGATGGTTACACCATGCTGACCACAGAAACTGTCAATGAATTTAAAGGGCTTGACGAAGCTGTCATAGATTATATTGCTGCCAAAGGAGTTATCGCTCCTCTTCCAGAAGGCAGAATCACAGTCATTGAAGGCTCATATACAGACACATCACCTACAACAGCAACTAATAAATATACAGTAGTTGCCGGTGATAATTTAACAAAAATCGCAGCTATGTACGGGCTTACATGGAACCAGTTGTATGAACTTAATAAAGCAACCATTGCTGATCCGGATATGATCTCAATCGGTCAGGTATTAACAACTCCGTAATATTATTCATATATAACTGAAAGGGGAAAATGGTAACATTTTCCCCTTATTACTGGAAATACAATCTACACTTTATAGAATCTGTCTTTATACCTGAATGCTGTCATGAACCTTAGCATCACTTTACCGCTGCTCAGCCAACTGATATGTGCATCATTTTTTGAAGTTGACAATATTCTCCTGACAAGGAATGCCGTGACATCTTCAGGTTTATCTGCAAGGATATTATATATCTTCTTTGTTTTTTTAGAACTTTCACTGTCATCAACCCCTTTTTTAAGAAAATCAGTCATGACCATACCAGGACTTAATCTTCCCACTTTGACACAGGTATGCTTTGCCTCATTAGCCAGTGACCTGGTAAAATAGGTCAATGCGCTTTTTGATGTGCCGTAAACAGTCATTTTCTCAAGGATAGCTCCGTTACTTCCGTATCCTTCCATATTATATATATAGCCATGGCCTTGTGATTGCATAAATGAGAATGCCACTTTGCTGCCGTTCATCATGCCTAAGACATTCGTATCAATCACCCTCTTGTAAGAGGAGTATCCAATTTCAGAAAACAGTTCTCTCTCCTGGTCAATGCCTGCATTATTAATCCAGATATCAATGCTTTTCATTTTAGAAACAGCAAACTCAAGAAACGCTTCTACCTGTCTGTAGTCCTTCACATCACAGACAAAACCATCAGCATTGGCTGAATTCAGGCTAAGTAATGCATGACTGACACTCTTTTCACTCGTTCCGGAAATCACCACATGACAATTCTGCTTAAGAAAGTTCTGTGTCAGGTAATACCCGATTCCCCTGGTCCCCCCCGTAATCACTATGTTCTTCATCTTGGCTGATTTCCTTTCTCAGCTTAATGCTGATATCACTGACAAAAAATATGATTACCATAAATATGGTCACTGCCAGAATTCTCATATCAATCAAATGCTTGTTGAAGATAAATGGGCCATAACTTAAAAATGAAGCCACAATAAGAGCTATCGGCACATAAAAATATTTTCGGTTATAGAAAGCATAAACAACAGCCAGTACTTCAGCAGGAAAATAATACCGTTCATGCATCTGTGGTAAAAAGAAGGGAATCACCAGTAAAATCAGGACAGACACTTCTGTCATCAAATCAGCATCTAATTTCTTTTTGGATAATCCGATCCAGAAACAGATAAAAAGTACGATTATCAGTGTTCCGATAATCCCGATTCTATTGATTATGTCAAAATTTTTCTCTTCAAAGAATTGATAAATATTAGCACAGTTCATTGTGAGATAGGGGTAATAACCTACTTGAGTAAAGTAGATGGTAATCAGTTCTCTGAAAGGTCTTCCAATTAAATAGGCTGGAATCAAGGTCCCCAGGTAAACTAAAGGAGCCAGGAACAGCTGCCATATTTTAACTTGTTTCTTAAGCAGCAGTATTAAAAATACCGGTGCCAGAAAAGCTGCCTGTAATTTAAAGGATACTGCTATCCCGAAGAAAATCAATGCAGTGATGTTTTTCTCCTTGATCAGATAATAGATTGTTCCAAGTAAAAAAGCTGAAAAGATGATATCACACTGAGATGCATAAGCACCGTTTATAATGACTGTTGGAAGAAAGAGAGTCACAGCTGCACCAAGATAAGTTAAAAAATGATTTTTGAATTTAATCTCAAGTAATTTAAAAACATAGTAGGCAGCGACAAAGTCAAATATAACAGAAACAGCTTTAATGGAATAAAGTGAATTGACCGGAAGGTAAGTTAAAAAAGCCATGATATAGATATATAAAGGAGAGTAATTTGAAATCGGTTGGCTTAAAGCCAGAAATCCTCCGCCTTCTTTAAGCTGATCAAACCATATTCTCAGGTACCAGTAATAATCAGGTGATTGAAAATCACGGTAAATATATCTTATAACTAATGCAATAATGCTCATTACAATAAAAAAAGCGATTTTATATCCATTGTTTTTCTTCATTGTTGTTTGTTCCATCTTAAAACCTCTTTATGATTATATCATCAATATTATTGTATTTCACTTAAAAAATGCTCATCACATTCTTCCAGAGCAGCCATATCCTGAGTGATGATATAATAAAACAGTGTGATGTTGTCTTTTTCAATATAGCTGGCATAGATTCTGCCATGATAATCTGTTACTTTAAATGATTCCTCAGGTTGAATCCACAAAAATGGCCTCCCATACTGAAGATAATTCCTCTTGAACCCCTCATATCGGTGAGACATGGAATTAGTGGTAATCGTGGCATCAATCACATAAAATCCATTATCATTTTTTTTAATATCATCAATTGAATAATCAAAGGATATATTTTCGCATCCAAGGTCAAAAAGCACAAGCTCTGTTAAGTCAAACTTAGGCACCAGTACCGCTTCACTGACATTCAGGTCGTCACCATCAAATCCGAACCTGCGGTTATCATCGTTAGGTTTGACAGCATAAGCACCATAGAAAGTCGAGAAATATGGTGATTTTTCATTGAATAATGATGAACTGATGAAAGGAAAAGTAAAAGCTCCGAAGTTATAAATGATTGACATGTCACAGTCAATTCCTGAAAACCGTGAAAAACCGACTGAATCATTGAAATACATGATAAACGGGTAATAGTCTGTTATCAGTGTACTGAATCCCCCTTTGACATTCACATCGATCATGTATTTTTCGAAAATACTGTCTTTTTTATGGCTGTGGCTGTAAATACTCATTATCAAGTAACTTCTAAGTGGATAGAAAAAAAGAACAGTAACAAGAATAATTAAAATGACAATGAATTTTCCTCTGCCTTTTTTCATTTTTTAAACACCCAAACCTTATAGCCGATATAGTTGATTAACTGTGCAATCAATGTCACTGCTATTTTAGAAATAATGACATTCACATTAAAATTCTCCACAAGCAATGATATCCCATATACAGAAACACCCAGTGAAACGGCATTGATCATGATAAATCGTATGAACTCCATGCCTGTCTTCTTTTTCGTATTTCTGCTTTCAAATGTCCATAATTTATTGAAAGTGAAACTATTCAGCACTCCGAAACAGTATCCGATCACCTGGCTGACAGTGTAATGAATCAGGATGACCTTATTACATAGCAGAAAGACCAGAAAGTCAACCAGTGTATTTAGAACACCTACAACGACAAAGCGAAACGGTTTTCTGTATTTATCTGTGATTAAGTATTTGATTTTCTCTATAATTTTATGTGTCCCCCCAGCTTTTTAATTGCTATGTCAATTATACAACTAAAAAGGTACATGAGGAATCGTTAATTGGAAATTTGATTGGATGAAGACAGCTGATACCTTTTTATCAGCAATTGAATATCATTTGCTTCACAGATCCGTTTTACTTCCTCCACCACTGTAAGCTGCATTCTGTTTAATGGGTTTGTCGGGAAAACAAGAATCACCTGTTTATTTTCAATATAGTCACTTCTTATGTTTACCTCTCCATATGATGCTCCGGTGAATGACATCATCCTGCTGATATCCTCCATGATCCTGTCATAAAACATATCGCGATTGTTGTATCTTTCATAAGTGGTGTCTATGCTTGAAATCATGGTCACTGTGCCGGTAAACTCATTGTACGAGTCAATCACTGGGAAAAAAGCGGGAAGGTTACCTCCATATAGAGCTTCAATCGCAGCTCCTCTTTCCGCATTGGAAAGAGTCCAAACATTGACATCAGAAAAATTGATTCCATCACCTTTCCACTTAGAAATTTTCTGACTCAGGTGTATGTTGACTTTCTTAATGATTCCATTATATTTACAATCAAGAAACAGTGTAATGTCATCTCCAAAAGTTTCTGAATAGCAGAACACATACAGAAGGTTCATTTTTTCTCTTTCATTTTTGTCATACAGAGAAAGGACTGATGGAAAAGAAGTGAAAAATGCATAATCAGATACTGCGAGTTCACAGGCCTTATCACTAAGGTCTTTCTTTAATGTCAAAACAGTTGTCATGTAAGAAAAAAGAAAAACAAAGCAGGCAAACACTGATAGGATAACCGGAATGGATATAAGCGCTTCTATCGTAATGATACCCTCAGTATGCTGCTGTTTTTTCAATTTCAAAGTAATGCCTCTTTCCAAGAAATCCTCGTTGTGAAACCACTATGTGTATTGTCACCTGGCAATAAGCTTCTGTCACATCAAATCCAGCCGGAGCATTCAACTGAATCAGATCAAGAAGTCGACCAAGTTTGTCATCTTCACTTTTTGATAGCAGCAGCAGCCTCATATAATCTTCATAATCAATCTTCAGAATTTCCGGAGTCTTCGCTGAGACTTGATTTAATCCTAAATCCAGCTTCCAGTCTCCAATAAGCTTATACACCGGGACACTTCCTCCGTTTGACAGTGATTTCACGTCCAGTCCTGATTCAGCTACTGCCCATGCACAGGAAACAAGATTTGATATAACAGGAATCCCTGCTCCGAATGTCCACCAGCCGGCTACTGTTGCTGCTATGGCATTTGCCTTAATCTGTTTTTCCGCATCACTGTAGACATGAGCTGTATTGAGAGCAAATCGGATGAGCATGATGGCGCTCTTTGTAAAAGTGGTGTTTAGATGCTGTGAATGATTTCCGAAAAGAATATATTCAATTTCATTCTGGAAGAAACTGCTCTCAAGTTTGTTCCCGCTTCCGGTCTGGCTGCTGCATTTTAGAATGATATATTCATTCAAGAAAGCTTGCTCCTTTAATCTTTCCAGTGAACCTGACAGCATTTCTTTTACAGAAGAAAGTGCACCTGTCGCTTCCTCAGAAGAATCATGACTGACATCGATGTCAAACAACTGATTCTCATCTTCAAGTAGCCCTGAAGGTAACACAGTACCGCTTTCAATGATGATATCTTCACCAAGCTGTTGGTTGATGATCTCTTCTCCCAGCTTCTCAAAAAAACTTCTGTTGTCTTCCTGCTGTCCATATATGGTGCTGTCAATAAGAGATACAGTCAACTCACTATTGTAGGATGTGTCATCATATCGATATCGATCAGTGATCGGATTTTCTTCAATAACTGATTGATAAACACTCTCCATATTTTCATTCAAGTGTGTTAAGGATCTTATATTTTCGTTCACCTTATTCTCAAGTAGCTCAAATGACTCAATCACAACAGCTTTTTCTATACTGACCATCACTGATGTCAGTCCTTCTATCATTTCTTTTAAATAGACCGGACAGTCTTTCATTCTTTTAGCTGATGCTGTCATGGCATTTGATATCACATACATTTCTTCCTGGTTTAATATAATATCAGTGATTTTAGAAAATGCCTGATGATTCAATTGAATCAATGCCTGAATAAAATCATTGATATGAAGATAGTAGATGTCAGTGATTTTTTCTTTCAGTGTCCCTTTTTCCTGTAACAGCAGTTCAATTTCATAAATGCTTTCATCTTGCCTTTCTTCCAGTTCTCTGATTCTTTCATTAATGGCTGTGAGTTGATCATAAACCGCATAAAACTCCTCGATATAAGATTTCAGAACACTGTCACTTTTTAAGATATTAATGAAAAGCTGTTCTTGACCTCCATCAAAAAGCTGTTTCAGAACGGCCAGATTTTCATTTATTTTCTTGACCTTCTCGTCAAACTTCATTTTTGACTTGATGATGTCAATCGTCTCACCTACCGAAGAAATAGCATGAAGCCTGTCATAGACTTCTGTTGCTATGGTCTCAAAAATGCTGTCTTTCATGGTATTCATGATTGCTTGCTTCAAGGTATTTTTCTCCATCAATGATTTCTCCTTGACGATTGTTATTTCCTCTACTTTAAACCGGTAAAAAGCCGGTGAAGCAAGATTATCCCTGATCAGCTCTCTGATGCTGTTTTCAAGTAGATGATCTTCTGAACAATAGGCATACAGGTCATATTCCCCTTTCAGGTAGTCTGAGTAATTTGACAGGACTGAATAACCGGCCAGTTCAACCTGATCTTCTACCATCTTTTTCCCTGTGTTTATCATATATATTTCAGTAAAAACAAGACAGAGTAAAATCACCACAGGCATGGCAATGCATAGGAAAACAGTGACCGAACCTTTACTGTTGAAGCATATCATCAATGAATCCTGCTTTCCTTTTTAGTGAATCCACTTTATAAATTTTATCCGTGAAATGAAACTTATGCTCCTCCACCGGCTTTTGTGACATCAAAATAACTGCAATGATAAAAGCGATGATCAGCAGCATGACTCCTGGAAAAACAAGAATGGCTTCAAGTGTGACAAATCCATTTTTCTTCATAAAAACACCCTTACTTTCATAAGGGTATTTTATTACATATTTTGTTAATTATCCATGAACTATAATTCAATTCTCTCAAATGTGAAGGTTCCTGTTACGGAGTCTTTTTTACGGTAATCAAACAGCCATGTGGTGGTCTCCTCCATATGAAAAGTGGAAATGTTGGTATGTTTCACCCATTCTCTGGCTTCCTTTTTCTCTTTTTTGAAATAAGCAAAGGATTGCTCTTTGCTGTCATATTCATTTTTCAGAAATTCAGGAATACTCTTGCTGCTGTGTGTAGCCATATAGTCAAATCTCAGGTATTCCTTTATTTTATCTTTTCCCAGGAAATCATATAATGCTTTGTATCTGTCAGTCTCATTGACATTGCCAGTCTCACCGATTGCCTGAGCCAATGATAAAAAGGAATGATAGCTGCTTTTAGAATGATCAAGCATATAGGACATGGTTCTGATAAATTTCCCGCTGTTGTAATATATCTCAAGAACCTGTTCTACCTTCTTGATTTCTCCAAGCTCAATAAAGCTGAGCCATGGGGTCTCTAATATTTCATAAGGTGCTTTGTTCCTGGCTGTATACCCTTTTTCATTTCTGGCATGTGTTCCTTTAAGAAGTTTTAAAAATCCCAGTTGAAGCACATGAGGTCTTACCTTGATGGTTTCATTAAATGAATTGATAAAAGAATGCTTGTCTTCATAAGGTAATCCTGCCAGCAGATCAAGGTGAACATGAATATTCCCTTTTTCAATAATCAGTTTTGAGTTTGAAAGTGCCAGTGCAGGGTTCTGATTCCTTTTAGAATAGTCTAGAACTTTCTGATTGGTAGATTGTATCCCCGCTTCAATCTGCACCCTCCCCGCTTTGATTTCACCTAAGCAGGTCATGATTTTTTCAGACAAAGCTGCAGGATAAATTTCAAGATGAAAGTTGATATTCGTATCAAGATTTTTGATAAAGTTCAATATACCCAGTGTGCGTTCATTATTCAGATTAAAAGTACGGTCGACAAACTTGATTTGCCTTACGCCGCTTTTTGAAAGCATCAGCAGTTCTTTTAATACTCTATCAGTATCAAGATACCTGACTCCTGTTAATGTGGATGAGAGGCAGTATATGCAATGATAAGGACAACCTCTTGATGACTCATAATAGATGATCCTGTTTTTTTCTTTTTCAAGCATTTCTTCTGTGAAAATAAAAGGAATCTCATTAAGATCATCAACTACAGCATGTCCACGATCAATGTACTTTCCATTTTCCAGATAAGCGCATCCGAAAGACCTGTCGCCACTTAAAACCGGTGAAATGACCAATTCACCTTCGCCTCTGATAATAAGGTCTGCTTCTGTTTTCCTGAGAACAGATTCACAGTCAAAAGAGACTTCAGGCCCTCCCAGAACTATTTTTGTTCCGGGGGATACTTTTCTGATGTCCTCTATCAACTCATAGATTCTCTCAATATTCCAGATATAGCAGGAAAAGCAGACAATATCAGGAAGGTCTTTGATTATGCCTCGAAGCACCTCGTCATAATCATCATTGACAGTAAAAGTCATGACCTCGCTATTCATATTGTATTTTTCAAGTGAATAATGAAGATACCAGACGGCAGTATTGGTATGAATGAATTTTGAATTTATGGCAATCAGTTTTATTTTCATATAATGGCGACGACGATGAGAATGGTCCAGAAGATACTGAGAAGAATGGCTATGAAGCAGAGAACAATACCACTGATGGAAAAGCCCCTCTTATAGTCTCCATTCTTTCTGGTGTATATAAGGTCTGTAATACCAAGAATCAACCCGATAATGGCAGGAACGATTCCAACAAAATGCATAAAAGGCAAGAATGACAATATCAGACTTATAATACCCAGTATAAATGAAGTAATTCCCATAACAGCTCCTTATTCTATCTCTATTATAGCACATCGTGATATAATAGATGTACCAAAAAATTGGGGGAATTTTTATGCAAAATATATCAAAAATCGAAATGTTTGTGGATCATGAACTGATTGACCAGATGGAACATATGTCATTGAAGCTTCATGAACCCATCAGAAGAGAAAAAGTAATTACCTTTGATCAACCATATGAAGGAAAAACAAGCGGTTATGTGACCGTTTTCAGTTATAACGGGAAAATCCACATGTATTACAGGGGGTATACACATCACAAAAATAATGAAGCGGAGTATGCAGTGACCTGTCTTGCGTTATCCGCTGATGGAGTCCATTTTGAAAGACCCGATTTCAGCCTTGTTGAGTTTGAGGGTAGCAGGCATAACAATATTATTTATAAAGATGATGAAATCACTCACAATTTCACACCTTTCATTGATGTTGATGGTTCAGTCAAAGCAGTGGGAGGACATAAGAAAATTGATATCAACAAAGCTTCTCTATATGGCCTTCAGTCAGATGATGGTGTTCATTTTAAAAAGATTCAGGAAGAACCTGTTTTAACGGACGGCATGTTCGACTCTCAGAATGTTGTCCTTTATGATGAGAGTCTGCATAAGTACAGGTGCTATTCACGGTATTTTCACAATGACCATTTAACCTCACCAAAGGAATATGAAGGAATCCGCTCCATTCAATCCGCTGTGTCTGATGACTTTTTACATTGGGAAAAAAACATCAGGAACAGTTATGATACGACCGTTAAAGAAGAGTTCTATACCAATGCCACAGTCAAGGTAAAAGGTACTGACCAGTATCTGTCTTTTCCTAAACGTTATGTGAAAGAGCGAGAAAGGGATTTTTTCAATTCTGGAGATACCGGAGTGTCTGATTGTGTGTTCATGTCAAGCAGAGATGGCTGTCACTGGCACAGGACTTTTATGGAAGCCTATGTCAGACCGGGTCTTGACAGAAAGAACTGGGTGAACCGAAACAACATGATGGCACTTGGAATCATTGAAACTTCTGATGAGGAATTTTCGATGTACATCAGTGAGAATTACAGAACAGACACTGCAGGGATCAGAAGGCTGTCCATAAGGAAATATGGATTTTCCTCGGTTCATGCAGGTTATGGAAAAGGAATGATGATAACTAAACCTTTCACTTTCTCAGGAAACAGACTGGACATCAACTATTCCACATCAGCTGTCGGTTTTGTGAAGGTGACATTGCTTGATAAGAATAAAAATGTACTTGCCACATCAGAAGAAATGTACGGAGATGAAATTTTTGAGCAGGTTTTATTTGACAGCGATGTCAAAAAATATAATAATATACCAGTCAGACTGATGTTTGAATGTAAAGACAGTGACTTATATGCCCTGACATTTAAGGAGGAATAACATGACATTGCAAGTAGGTTTCAAATCAGAATTCTATAAACACATCAAAGGAGAGAAAAAGAATCTCTTTGATATAAAGACCATCAACATAAGTGGTGTGAAGAACAGTTTCATCGCATTCCAGCTTTTTCTTGAGAATGATACCAACTTTCAGCTTTCACTGACAAATAATCCGGCTTTTTCGATTTGGCCTGATCAGTATACCTATCGTATCGAGGTAGTCTGTGAGGGGATCCCATCCATCAGTATTCATAAACTTGGATATATCGCTGATGATTATGGAACGCTTTACACAGACATGATTGAAAACAAAGAATATTTTGATGTGGATAAGTATGATACTGTCCCTCTTTATGTCAGGATAGACATTGACAGGTATGCGAAAGCAAAGAAATATAAAGGAAGTGTCAATATCTACAGACGTCTTATCTTTCAGGATGAAACACTCTTGGAAAGCTGCCCCTTTGAACTTACCGTCAAGAATATCATCATGAGCGATATGAAAGATACGCTGCTTCATCTTGATTTATGGCAGCATCTGTCAAACATCGCAAGGAAGCATGAAGTCAAACTGTTTTCAGATGAGCATTTCACTGTCATTGAAAAATATGTGAAAAGCCTTGCTGCCATCGGGCAAAAAGCGGTTTCTGTCATTGCATCTGAAATCCCGTGGTCAGGCCAGCGTACCTTCAACGATCTTGACGAACCGACGGATCTGTTTGAATATAACTATATTTCTGTCACCAAAGATACTTACGGTAATTTCATCTGTGATTACAGTGTGCTTGATAAATATATTTCACTTTGTTTTTCAAATGGAATCAAAGATGAAATTGAAGTATTCGGTCTTTCAGGCATCTGGATGGATGAAAAGAAAGGATTTCATAAAGTAGCTCGTGATTTCCCGGATGGAATCAGAATCAGATATTATGATCAGCAGGACGGAATTTTCAAATTCATGAAATCAAAAGCGGAAATTCAAGGGTATATCCGCTTATTGTATGAATACTTCATTGACAAGAAGATTCTTGACAAGGTCAGAGTGATTGCAGACGAACCTGATGACATCAACCGTTATCGTCAGACCATTGACGCCATTTTGGAAGTCGCTCCGAAGTTCAAGTTCAAAACTGCCATTAATCATGCTGAATTCACCACAGAATTTGATGATGTCTTAAGCGATCTGGTTCCCTCTCTCAAATGTCTTCAGCAGGATGAGGAATTCTTTGAAAAGCTTGCTGTTTCAAAAGAAAAACGTCTCTCATGGTATGTCTGCTGCCGTCCTCATTTTCCGAATACATTCATCAAGTCGTCACTGCTTGAGAGCTGCTTTATCGGTTATCTGACTTCGATTATGAACTTTGACGGTTTTCTGCGATGGAACTATACTGTCTGGCCGGAGAATCCAAGAGAGAAAATAGCCTTTAGAACGGATGGCTGGCTGGCTGGTGACATGAACTTTGTGTATCCAGGTCATTTCGGAGGTCCTTTACTCACTATCCGGTATATGGCTCTCAGGCGAATGGTGGAATGCTATGAACTGCTTGAAAAAGCTTCATTCAAGAATGCTGATATCAAGAAGGAAGTAAAAGAGATGCTCATGAAGCAGACTGATCTGGAAGAAATCACACGGTTAGGTTATGATGAAACACTTCAGAAGGCTCCTTTTACTCTGGATGAAAGTGATTATCAGCGAATCTTTAACAGAATCTGTGATATTTTGCTTTGACTTTTAAAAACTCTGAGGTATAATCAGATTAATATAGAAATTGCGATGAAAAGAAAGAGTAATGAAAGCCATATATAACAGAGAGCGGTGCATTTGCTGAGAGCACAAGCCATATACCTTTCATGAAGTGCCTCTTGGAGCATCAACGGATGAACAAAGTAGTCTGTTGCGGGTCGGGCCGATATCCTCAAGATAAGTATATTAGTAGAGTGGAACCGCGCATATCGCCTCTATACCCCAAAAAGGTGTGGATGCGATTTTTTATTAGGAGGAAATATGAAATTATATAACACGATGTCAAGAAGCAAAGAAGAATTTGTCCCGATTAAGGAAAATACCGTTATGATGTATAACTGCGGACCCACAGTCTACAATTATTTTCATATCGGAAATGCCAGGAACTTCATCATTTTCGATACGCTTCGCAGATATCTCAAATACAGAGGATATCAGGTTAAATTCGTCCAGAACTTCACAGACATTGACGATAAGATGATCAACAGGGCAAATGAAGAAGGAATCACCATTAAGGAACTGGCTGATAAGTTCATCGCAGAATATTTTGAAGATGCGGATAAACTTGGTGTCATGCACGCTGATGTCCATCCGAAAGCCACTGAAAATATCGGTCCAATCATTAAACTTGTTAAAACTTTACAGTCAAAAGGATATGCTTATGACATAGATGGTGATGTATATTTCGATACCATCGCTTACAAAGACTATGGTAAACTGACAAAACACAATGCAGAAGAACTTGAATCAGGTGCCAGAGTGGACCTGGATGAGCGTAAAAAGAATCCGGCAGACTTTGCCTTGTGGAAAGCTAAAAAGCCGGGAGAACCTTTCTGGAAAAGCCCATGGGGTGAAGGAAGACCGGGGTGGCATATCGAATGTTCTGCCATGGCAATGCAGTACCTTGGAGAAACCATTGATATTCATTCAGGCGGAATGGATCTTCAGTTCCCTCATCACGAAAACGAAATCGCCCAAAGTGAAGCTGCCACAGGAAAACCGTTTGCCAATTACTGGCTTCATAATGGTTTCATCAATGTAGATAACCGTAAAATGTCCAAATCACTTGGAAACTTCTTCACAGTAAAGGACATCATCAGGAAATATGATTATGAAGTACTTCGTTTCTTCATTCTGTCCGCTCATTACAGAAGCCCAATCAATTTTTCAGATGCTCTTCTTGAAAGCACCAAAAGCGGTCTTGACCGTCTCTATGAATGTTTGCTTAATCTCAATCACATTGTAGTTTACAGTGAAGTCAGTGATTCATTAGAAGAAGAAAAAGCGATTATCGAAACAATCAGAGAAACAGAAATTTCTTTTGTGAAGCACATGGATGATGATTTAAACACTGCTGATGGTATTTCTGATTTATTCAATCTGGTTAAGCAGATTAACCTGTCTGATATTAAATCAAAAGAGACAGCAAAACTTGCACTTGCTCAGTTCAGGAAGCTGGGGGATGTCCTGGGTATTCTTCATAAGGAGATTCAAGTTGAAATTCCTTCTGAAATTGAAAAAATTGCAAAAGAAAGGGATGACGCCCGAAAAAACAAAGATTTCAAGCGGTCTGATGAGTTGAGGGATCTACTGAATGAAAAAGGATATCTGGTAGAAGACAGCAAAGAAGGTTATAAGATTAAAATAAAGCTGTAAAATAAGCCAGGTGTCTGAATTTACGATAAAAAGGCAAAAAAAGAGAAGTATATAATTCCCGAAATGCCGTTCTTTAGGTTTTGACTCCTAGCTATTTACTAGGTGGGTGCCCTGCTGAAATTCTCGATTTTCCCTTGCCGTTGCATTAGCCTGAAGGCTAATGTCGGATTTTGTAAAAGGCCTGATCTACATTTTCAAACTGCCGGACTCCCATATATCAGATGTAGGTTCAAAACACAAAAGTTTATTCGAACATCTCAGGAATAAATCCAACTCTATATTGTTATTATAGTCCTTTCCATTTCTTATATCAAGTATTTCACGAGTGATAAATATTTAACTTGTGATATAATATAAAACAGTAAAAAGGAG
>JAFGUQ010000088.1 GCA_016938455.1 Clostridia bacterium | reverse complement strand
CTCCGGTGACATAGTAACTTTGTTTTTTGTCACTAATGTCATAAAATGACATGTCACGCTCTATCTGTCACAGCTTCATCCGTCCCAGCTTCTCACCATTCACCATTCACTTCTCACTTCTCACTGCTTTATATGTCTTATTTCCATTACGAGTTCTTTTGGTACTTTTACTGTTACAAGAGGTGTGTTTTCAAAAGCTTTGTTTACTCTTACTTTTACTACTTCACCTTCCCCTCTTTCATTACCTTCCCTGTCAATAAGAACAACTTTCTGACCATCTTGAGGAACAGGTCTGAATTCATAAGGAATTATAACAGCACCATATTTTTCATCAAAATTAGGATTCACAAGAAATATTGCAAGTCCAGGGCATTTTCCGGCACATATAGAACAACCATTACATTTTTCAAAATCAATCTCAGGCAGATTAGTTATATCACCCTGAATAGTTATCGCACCTTTCGGGCAACTCCACGAACAGGGATTACAAGGTATCTTTTCTATACATTCAATAACAGGAAAAAACACTTTTTTATCTTTCCAGTTTTCAGGTAAAACAACTTTATCAAAATCAATTATTCCAGTTTTTTTATATTCCATATAATTTCCTCACCTCTGTATCTCAATTTTTTTCTTTCCAGCCATAGCTTTCTGACCATGCGGACCACTTCTAAGACTTTTTAATTCAAATTCTATATGAGATACAGAATTGATCCATTCACTTCTATTAAATTTTTCAATATCATAAGCAGCTTTCAGACCAGCCATCTTTCCTTCCAGCATAGCAGCGGAAGCTTCTTCAATTCCACTGGCATCACCGGCAATAAAGACTCCGGCAACACTTGTCTCCATGTACTTATCATGAGTCGGGACATATCCACATAATTCTCTTGCATAGATCATCTCACATCCTGCCTGAGAAAGTACTTCCGTTGAAGGAGTCAATCCAACAGCAAGACATACAGTATCAACATCAAATTCTTTTTCAGTTCCCTTAATCATTTTCCATTTACTGTCAACCTGTGAGATAACAGCTTTTTCAACACAGTCATTACCATAAACCGCTTTTATACTATGATTAGTAAAGATAGGTATCTGCATTCTTCTAAGTTTAGCAGCATGAACACTATATCCACCAATATAAGGGGAAGCTTCTACAACACCTGCAATATCAACACCAGACTGAAAAAGCTGATATGAGACAATAAGACCAATATTGCCTGCTCCAATCATGAGAACTCTCTTCCCTGGAACAACACCATACAGATTCATAAGAGTCTGAACTGCACCTGCTCCGTAGACACCGGGAAGATCATTATTTACAAACGGGATAATATTTTCACTTGCACCAGTTGCAAAAATAAATTTTTCAGAATCAACCTTAAATATCCCTTCTCTATCTTCAAGAAGCAGAGTATGAGGTTTATAAAATCCTGCAGCACTTACACCACATAAAAAATCAACTTTCTTATTATCAATACTTTTAATAAGATCTTCGGCAATATTTATACCTCTTTCAGAAGCGTGGTGATTTTTACTTCCAAAAAATTTATGAGTCTGTTTAATAAGCTGTCCACCAGCTTTTATATTTTCATCCACAAGAAGGATATTATCTGTATATTTTGAAGCTTCCAAAGCTGCCGATAAACCAGCCGGTCCACCTCCGACAATGACGATATTATATTTATCCTTCATCCATCAACCTCCGGCAAATCACCTTTGCTGTTCTGATATTCTACAACCATTCCTTCTTTAAGTGGTTCAACACAAGTCCTTACATTTGGAATACCATCCACTTTCATAAGACATGACGAGCATTTTCCAATTGCGCAGAAAAGACCTCTGCTTCTTTTAAGCTTTGGAGAAGTTCTAAGTTTTTTAATACCATTATCATGAAGTGCAGCAGCAATAGGTTCATCTTCAAAACCCTCATACTGTTTTCCTTCAAATGTAAATTTAACTAATTTTTTTTCATTAATATTAAAATCAAGAATTGGATGATCAGAAAATCGCATACTCCCCCCGTTTATTTAATTGAACTCTCTGATTCTTTATAT
>JAFGUQ010000087.1 GCA_016938455.1 Clostridia bacterium | reverse complement strand
TGGAATAATCAGTCTTGATCTTGAAACGGTCAAGGACTGCATACAGACAAAAACATTGAAATTTGATAAGAATGCCGATGAGCATTACGATAACATCAGTGCTTTCATAAAGTCGATGAGAGGAAGTTCAGCCGATGCCGCTACTTTTTATCTTGCAAGAGCACTTTATGCAGGTGAGGATATCAATTTTCTTGCAAGAAGAATTGTCATTTGTGCCGCAGAAGATGTGGGGCTTGCCAATCCGACGGCTCTGCTGGTAGCACAGGCGGCCCAGGAAGCTGTCAGAATGATTGGAATGCCTGAAGCCAGGATCATATTGGCCGAAGCGGCTAATTATATCGCGACCAGTCCAAAATCGAATGCATCTTATGTGGCAATTGACAGTGCTTTGAATGATATCAAAACTAAAAACATCGGTGGAATTCCCATGTGGCTCAGAAATGCTCCTGCCAGTGGAATGAAAGAACTAGGGTATAGTGTCGGATACAAATATGCTCATCATTATGAAAATAACTTTGTTGATATGCAATATCTGCCTGATGAAATCAAAGATGTCATCTACTATAAACCTACCGCTAATGGATATGAAAGGAAGATAAAAGAATGGATGAAGACAAGAAAACAGCTGTCAGAAGACGAATAACTGCAATATTTTTGCTGGTACTGTTTATATTACTGCTTGTTAATATTTTCGTATTTCAGTTTTATATAGAATACTCGTTGGGTATATATGTAATAATACTGATTTATTACTTGTTTTTCAACAAGAAAAACAGTGATTTAAAAGATGAGGAAAAGAAAGAGACTGAAAATGATGAACAATAAAAATATATATCTTGATCATGCGGCAACAACAATGGTTGACAATAAGGTGTTAGAAATGATGTTACCATGGTATACAGAACATTATGGCAATCCTTCGTCAATTTACTCGATAGGAAGAGAAAGCAAACAAGTCATAGAAAATGCAAGGCAGACTGTAGCAGATATTTTCAATTGCAAAAAAAGCGAAATTTATTTCACAAGCTGCGGTACAGAAAGCAACAACTGGGCTCTTAAAGGGATTGCTTATGCAAATAAGAGCAAAGGGAATCATATCATCACAACCAACATTGAGCATCATGCAGTGCTTCATACGCTGGAATATCTCGGAAAACACGGATTTGAAATCACTTATGTTCCTGTTGAAAAAAACGGAATTGTTGATGCAGAGAAAATCAGACAGGCAATAAAAAAGGAAACTATTCTCATATCAGTCATGTTCGCTAATAATGAAATCGGTACTATTCAACCTATTGAGGAAATAGGAAAAATAGCCAAGGAAAATGGGGTTCTTTTTCATACAGATGCTGTTCAGGCAGCCGGTACACTGACTATTGATGTTGAAAAAATGAATATTGACTTAATGTCCATTTCCGCTCATAAGTTTTATGGTCCAAAAGGGGTTGGCGTTCTTTTTGTAAGAAGAGGAGTTAAAATTGATAATCTGCTGCATGGCGGAGGTCAGGAAAAGACAAGAAGAGCAGGCACAGAAAATATTGCTTCAATAGTTGGATTAGCTGCTGCACTTGAAAAAGCAGTAGAAAATATGGAAGAATACAATGAACATATTAGAAAATTAAGGGATTTAACAGCTCAAGAAGTCATTAAAAGAATCCCAGAAACCATTATCAATGGTGATTTAGAAAAAAGGTTACCCGGAAACATCAATTTCTCATTCAAATATATAGAAGGAGAATCACTGCTTCTGTTTCTTGACATGAATCATATATTTGCATCATCAGGCTCAGCTTGCACTTCAGGATCTCTTGACCCATCTCATGTTCTGCTTGCACTTGGACTGCCACATGAAATAGCACACGGATCTCTGAGGCTGACTTTCGGATGGGATAACGATGAAGAAGATGTTGAGACAGTTGTCAGCCAATTAGTAACGATTGTACAGCGGTTGAGAGAAATGTCACCGCTTTACAATAAATAAAGGAGAAAATATGTACACAGAAAAAGTAATGGATCATTTTTCCAATCCGAGAAATGTCGGGGAATTAAAAGATTATAATGCTGTAGGAGAAGTAGGCAACGCAAAATGCGGTGACATTATGAGGATTTACCTTAAAATAGAAGATGACATTATTCAAGATGTCAGTTTCAAAACTTTCGGATGCGGCGCTGCCATAGCCACAAGCAGTATCGCGACTGAACTGATTAAGGGAAAACATGTTGACGAAGCGCTGACTTTGACGAATAAAGCAGTCATTGAAGCCCTTGATGGACTTCCACCAGCAAAAATACATTGTTCAGTTCTTGCTGAAGAAGCTGTGAAGGAAGCGATTGCTGATTACAAAAAGAAACAGGGCATTATCATTGAAACTCATAATCAATGTGATAACTGCTGTCGGGAAGACAGATGAAAAAAGTACTCCTTGGCATGAGTGGGGGAATTGATTCCACTGCTTCTGCTGTACTTCTGAAAGAAAACGGTTATATAGTCACCGGGTTAACCTTTGTCACTGATTATGTCAGTGGCGATGCAGTTATCAAAGCTAAGGAAATATGCGATAAACTGAAAATTGAGCATATTTCTTTTAATATCACAGAACAATTCAAAAAAGAAGTTGTCGACTGCTTTATCAGTGAATATGAAAAAGGAAGAACCCCTAATCCTTGCATCAACTGTAACCGTTATATCAAATTCGGAGCTATTTATGATTATGCTATGAATCATGGCTTTGATTATGTGGCTACCGGGCATTATGCGATTATTGAAGCCTGTCAAGACAGGATGTTTCTTAAAAGCCCGATTGATCTCAAGAAGGATCAGACTTATTTTCTTTATGTTTTAAAAGAAGATCAATTAAAGCAGATTCTCTTTCCTTTAGGACAGAAGACAAAGAAGGAAGCCCGGGATATCTGTGAGAAAAATCATCTTCTTCCTAAAGAAAGTAAGGAATCTCAGGAAATCTGTTTTATAAAAGATGATTATAAACAGTTCTTAACTGAACATGATGCCAAGAACATGCCTGGAAATTTTGTTTATGAAAACAATGTAGTGATTAAACCTCATGACGGGATTATAAACTATACAATCGGTCAGAGAAAGGGCATGAATCTTGCTATCGGGAAACCTGCATTTGTGAAGGAAATCAATCCGCTTAACGGGGATGTTGTTATCACTGATAATGATAAACTGTATTCTAATAAAGTGACTGCAGGAAATATCAGTCTTATTAATAATTTTATTCCTCAAAATACTGCTATTTATGCTAAAATTAGATATGGTGCAAAAAAATCGAAAGTAACTGTAAAGATGAATAATGATTCACTTGATATTTATTTTCATGAAATGCAGCGTGCTGTCACCAGAGGACAATCTGTTGTCCTGTATACTGATGATCATGTCATCGGTGGTGCGATTATTGAAAAAGGAGAAATTATAGAATGACAGAAATGAAAGAAATGAAGGAAATGAAGGAAAATCTGTTTTACAAAAGAACCAATGCCTGGGATGCTTTATCTGATGCTCAGATCAAGCAATCTAAAGTGTTTAATGAGGATTACAAAAAGTTTCTTGACATCTCAAAAACTGAAAGAGAATTTGTCTTCAACACATTGGATGTCATTGGAAAACTTGGTTTCATATCCTTGAAAGATGCTTATGAAAACAAACAGACACTACAGCCAGGAGATAAGGTTTATCTTGAAAGCAATTCAAAAACGATTGCCCTTGCTATCATTGGAAAGCAGCCTTTGACTGAAGGAATCAACATGGTTGGATCACATATTGATTCTCCAAGACTTGACCTGAAACCATTACCATTGTATGAAGATAATGACCTGGCCATGCTGAAAACTCATTATTATGGCGGAATAAAAAAATTCCACTGGGTAGCGACACCACTGTCCATCCATGGAGTCATCATAAAAAAAGACGGTGAAAAAGTCGAAATCAATATTGGGGAAGAAGAAAATGATCCGGTTTTTGTTATTTCTGACATTCTTCCACATTTAGCCAAAGACCAGTATGCTAAAAATCTAAGAGAAGCGATTCCTGCTGAAAATCTAAATGTGATTATCGGTTCGGTTCCCATCAGTGACGAAGACGGTGCTGACAAGGTGAAGCTGACAGTCATGAAGCTGCTTAATGAAAAATACGGAATCGTTGAAAAAGATTTTATCAACGCTGAAATTGAAATAGTCCCTTCTGTAAAAGCCAAAGATGTCGGTATTGACAGAGGATTAATCGGTGCTTATGGACATGACGACAGAATATGCTCTTATACAGGCCTGAAAGCCCTTTTAAACGCAGGATTATGTTCTAAGACCACTTTACTCTATCTGTCAGATAAAGAGGAGATAGGCAGCGTGGGGAATACAGGAGCACAATCTGATTTTCTTGAATATTTTGTTTCTCTGATTTACAGTTTGACAACTGAAAAGTCAAATGATTTAGACATTAAAGATATCATGTATAAATCAGTCATGCTTTCAGGTGATGTCAATGCTGCTTTTGATCCAAATCACAAAGGTGCTTTTGAAAGCAATAATTCTACTTACCTCGGCAGAGGAGTCGGAATCATGAAATATACAGGATCAGGCGGAAAAGGCGGTGCTTCAGATGCAAGCAGTGAACTGATGTACAAAATAACAAAACTGATGGATGATAATGAGATTATCTGGCAGATAGGTGAGCTTGGGAAAGTAGATCAGGGAGGCGGAGGGACCATCGCAAAATTCGCTGCAAAACTTGGAATAGAAGTAGTTGATGTCGGAATCCCGTTATTAAACATGCATGCTCCTTTTGAATTAGCCAGTAAAGTTGACATATACATGTGTTATCTCTGTTTCAAAGTATTTTTTGAGAGTTTATAGATATAAATTGAAATTACATACAAAAAAAGGATGGGTTTCCATCCTTTTTAGTTACGCTAATTTAGGTCGCTATTTATTGCTTCCCTTGAAATCACTTTTTATCAAAGCAGTCGCTTTGTCAACATCATACACATAGTCATTACCGACAATCTCTCCGGGTATGACATTCCATGAAATGTTCTCCATATCAAATTCTGGAATGTATTTCAATAAATCGAGAATTGAATTCAAATCAATATTGGTATCAACATTCTCATAAACAACATCAAGAATACTTGAAATTTTTGAAAGATACATGAAACTGGCTTTCTGTTTAATCAGTTCCTTGAAAAAAGCCTGTTGCATATTGATACGGTCAAGTTCTGAACCCATTGTAGGATAAGCGCTGTTGAGGTCATCAGTATATATTCCGTCATTTGGTTTTCTGTATCTCAGGAATTCCTCAGCTTTTTGACCGTTTAAATGCTGCATTCCTTTATTGAAATGGATGTGAAGATCCTGCAATGGATCATCATAATTCAGATCAGCAGGAATATAAAAATCAACACCACCCAGCTGATCGATGACTTCTCTGAAAATCGACAAATCAATCGTGACATAATATTTGATATTGATTTTCAGAAAGTTCTCAAAAATAGTGACAGCTTTCTCAGCTCCAGTATTTTTATCGAGTCCGTTGGCTACTGCTTTTTCCACTTCGCTATAATAAAGAGTATTAATCTTGGTTTTTGAGATTTTCTTCTCACCGTTTTCATAGATGAAATTACCAGCTTCATCTTTTGCGAATTGTGTTTTATATACGATATCTCTTGGTAATGACATAGTACTTATTTTTTTATTAATCGGATCATAATTTACAATCATCATGGCATCAGTATTGTAACCTTCAAAATCTTTTACAAAAATGATGAAATTAAAAGCATCGGGATAATTGATCCAGGATGTTTCAAATCCAGATGGGGTAGGAGATGCCTCAGGGTTCTGATTATCCGGATTAGTCACTTCACTGCTAGCTTTGACTTCCTGTGAATTAATATATGAAATCAGAACAAATCCTGCAATACTTAAAAATATGAATAGAGTCAAAGTGAAAAATGTAATGAATTTCTTGATTCCCATATTTTATCCTCCTGTATAATTTTATTTATTAGACTTTTTTATTGACAAAAAAGTTCCTTATTAATAATACTCAAT
>JAFGUQ010000086.1 GCA_016938455.1 Clostridia bacterium | reverse complement strand
TCTTTTTATATATTTTATTGCCCAAAATAGAAATCATCTTTTGGTAATTCCCCGCCTATTGACTGAGGATTATAATCATACAGTATTTTGAAGAATCCATTCAGCTGGTCTTTTGCTTTTTGAGCAAATATGAATGTGATATTACTGTCTGGTATTGCTTTTTCGGCAACTTCAACACTTGGAAGGACATCATACTGAACAATAAACGGAGCAGCATCTGATGGATATTGATTGACCCACTCAGCAGACTCCAGATTTAATATCATAAGACTGACCAGTTCTGATTCATATTTTTCAGCAAACTCTCTGGTTGTGACCAGACATCCCATCATTAAAGTGCTGTCATCTCCTGCGGCTTTATTCCATTCCTCTGTCATGTCAACGGCATTTTTTATAGTAGGATTCTGCATGATAACGGTGGTGACAAACGGTTGTGGAAGTAAAACAATGTCAGCTTCTCCCGATAGAATCATGGAAGCTACTTCGCTGTGTTCTGTCTTGTATTCAATCTCTACATCTTTTGAAGGGTCAAGCCCGTTCATTTCAAGCAGATAGTTTAATATATATTCTGGAGTAGACCCTTTGCCTGAAGCAATGATTTTCTTTCCTTTTAAATCTGCCATTGAAGTAATAGATACTTTGTCTGAAGTGAGGATATTAAGAACACCAAGGGTATTGACACCTAAAAGCACAATATCTCCTTCTGTTTTGTTATATAAAGTGGCTGCAAGATTGGTTGGAATGGCAGCGATGTCAATTTCTCCATTTAGTAAACCTGCAGTTATGACATCAGGTGCACTGTATACGTTGAATTCTACTTTCACGAATTCTGAAAGTGAATTGACCTCTGCAAACATTCTGATCATTCCCATGGATGTAGGGCCCTTCAGCCCTGCAATCACAGCAGTTGTCACTTCCTTTGTAGGTGTATTAGAAGGAATGGAACTCATTGTAGGATTATTGGTTTCACCACTTTGGTTGTTCTTGTTGCAGCCAGTAAAAGCTACTGATAAAAGCAAAATCGCGATTAATATAAATGGTAAGTTTTTTTTCATAAATTGCCTCCATTGATTAGCATAAACAATTCGATTAATTATGTCAAGGTTATTTAACCTGCACTCTGTATTCATAACTGCCTTCAGATTCCATCGGCTTCTCGGGATTATTCCAGAAAGAGGTGCAGTAAATCAGAATATCTCCAGTTTCTTTTTCTTCTCTGGCATAAAAATTAGAAAAAGTGATATCATGGTAATCATCTTTTTTTCTGATGATTACATCAAACTTTGTGCTTTTGATCAGAAGCAGGCTTTTCTGGTTCACTTCAACGATGCATAAAGGATTCCTTGGCATATTGCCTCTGGCGTTTTCATCACAGATGTTACCTATCCAGTATACCTTGTTATTTGAATGCCTTAACAGCATGGAACATGATGAAGGCGAATAGAATTTTTCACCATTTTCATAAGTCCAGGGATAAGGGCCTTTGAAAGAATCACCATTATCTTCTGATATACAGTACCACCTGTAACTTTCAAGTTCCTCTCTCTGATCATTACTTCCTCTGTTCACCATTAAAACAGTATTGCCGTCCATCTTGCAGATACAAGGTTCAAGGGTCCCTCTGGTCGACTGGTCTGTCGTTGCCAGCATTCTTTCTGACAGGTGGAACCATTTTATTCTTCCGTTGTCCATTATTTCACCTTTAAGCACATGGCTTGACTGATAAGTGAAAGAGCCGTATGGATTAAAAATATTACCTTCTTCATCTAAAACAGCAATTTGAAGTGCCAGAAGAATAGTCTTACCGTCTTCAAGTATGAGCGGAACACAGGGATAGTCTCCCACCATGAATGAATTCTTCTGATGAAATACCCCGTCAATCGGATGATTGATATCATATTCACTTCCCTCCATGATGATCGGTTCATAGAATTCAGTGGTTTCTCCTCCGTCCTTAGACAGCGAATAATACATCTGCCAGCTTTTTATTCCTTCTCTAGGATCATTGCTTGGCAGAAGTCCCTGGTTATAGAAAAGATATAGATGATTTCTTTTTTTATCAATAATCTGCACTTTGAAGTATTTGGTCATGGTACCTTCTTCTGTCTGCCAGCTTGTCAAGTCATTTCTTGTCATATAGAATGACTTAAGATTATCATCACTCAACTGTATCAGGGAATCAGCGAAAGTATCAGATCTTTTTGTTTTAGTCGTATATTTCATGATTCTGTTCTGGTTATTAGTGTAAAAGGCAAGGCTCAATGGCGATCCTTTTTCATCACTTTCAGTAAACATCTTTTTTTCTTTTAATTTCATTTATTTAACCTCAAGTTCATAACGATAGGAATGGCTTCCGAAAATATTGTCAGGCTGCTGATGAAAAGGGGTGATATGGAGTATGATATGCTGAGTCACCTTATCTTCCCTGGCGTAAAAATTGGAAAATGTCGTGTTTGCAGACTGTCCCTCACTGACTTTATCAATTACAAATAATGTGTCTTTTTTCAGAAGCAAGCTGGTCTGGTCCACTTCAGCAATATAAATCGGATTTCTTGGCATGTTGGCTTTCGGGTTCTCTTTTGAAATATTACCTATCCAATAGATTTTCCCGTTAGAATGTTTTAAAAGCTGCGAGCATGACGATGGAGAATAAAAAGGTTCATGATTATTAAACATCCAGGGAACCGGTTTTTTAAATGTTCTTCCACCATCTTCTGAATAGGAAAACCAACGGTATCCCGGTAACCTGCAGTCCACATCTTTTGTCCCGCCGTTACTTCCTCTTAACACCATCAGAATTCTTCCGTCATCAAGTTCTATAATGGTAGGTTCAATGGCACCTCTTGTAGAGATGGCAGGGTCATTTTCAATCTTGTTTGAAATGCTCTCCCAGTTTATATGACCATCATCAGCAATCTTTCCTCTGATCACTGCTGAATAATGATAGGTATAACCTCCACCAGGATTATAGTATTCTCCATCAGGTCCGATTGGTGTGATTTGAACAGGTAACAGCAGACAGTCATTATCTTCGTCTGATTTCTGATGCTCAGTAATGATGGCAAGTTCGGTAGTGTCACCGATCATGACCGAATTTTTTCCTTCATAAACATCAGTGACTGGATGCTTCTCATCATATTCATCTCCATTTAAAATGATTCTTTCATTAATATGGTAAGTTTTTCCCTGATCTTTAGATACCATGTAATAGACATGCCACCATTTAAGTCCCTCCAATGGGTCCCCGGTAGGTAAAATCCCTGTCACACCAAAGGTGATCAGCAGATTCTTCTTCTTATAAACGACAGGACTTCTAATATTATCACGTAAAATGCCATGATCCAGTTTTTCCTGTGTTGTCCTTACAAGCGGTTCGCTCCATGTCTTTCCATGATCATCTGAAAACTGACGGTAAGCTACATCAGTAATGTCCGAAAGATGAATATATGAATATTCGCACATCAGATTCAATCCATTCCCGGTATAGTAAGTATTGGCAATGACACCTGTTTTCTCCGAAGGTTTCTCTTTGAAAACTGTTTTTTCAATTAATTTAATCATGCTATTTCCCTATCATTTTCCTGAACTGCGCTTCATTGATTATGGTTATCCCTAATTCAACCGCTTTTTCAAGCTTACTTCCGGCCTGATCACCCGCCAGAACGAAGTCAGTATTCTTTGACACACTTGATGATGTTTTCCCGCCGTTTTCCTCTATCAGTTTCTGGGCTTCACTTCTGGTCAGCTCAGGAAGTGTTCCTGTCAATACAACAGTTCTGCCATCAAGTATACCCTGAGGTTTGTTTCCGAATTTCCTGGACATCATATTCACTCCAGCTAATTTGAGCTTTTCAATCAGGTGATGACTCTGCGGATTATGGAAAAAGTCTATGACACTTTTCGCCATGATTTCACCGAACTCATTAATTTCCATCAGCGTTTCCAGTGATGCTTTTTCAATATCATCAATTGATTCAAAATGCTCTTCCAGGAGTTTGGATGCTCTTTGTCCGATATGTCTGATTCCAAATCCAAAAAGAAGTTTACTGATCTCATTGTTTCTGGAATGGTCAATCGATGAAATAAGATTATCAATGCTCTTTTCTCCCAGACCTTCCATGGTAATCAGAATATCTCTTTTTTCATGCAGATAGTAAATATCAGATATGGTTTTAATCAGCTTATCATTTAAGAACTTCTCTATGAGAGCTGGACCAAGTCCGTCTATGTCCATGGCATCTCTTGAACAGAAATGAACCAGACT
Source organism: Clostridia bacterium (assembly GCA_016938455.1). Lineage (GTDB taxonomy): Bacteria > Bacillota > Clostridia > DUPQ01 > DUPQ01 > JAFGUQ01. The sequence continues at coordinate 3,201 of JAFGUQ010000086.1, read as the reverse complement.
TCTAAACTGCTGTGCCGGGCATTCTATTCCGGTGCACCGGTAAGCTGACATATCTTCTTCTCTTTCAACATGAGAACCGCAAACCGGGCAGGTCTCAGGCATGATGAATTTCTTCTCATTTCCTGTTCTTTTTTCAGGAAGAATTCTTACTACTTCAGGGATGATATCCCCTGCTTTTTGTATGATGGCAGAATCACCGATCCGGATATCTTTCTCCAGAATGTAATCCATATTATGTAAAGTGGCATTACTGACTGTGGAACCTGCAATTCGAACCGGTTTCAGAATTGCTTTCGGTGTCAGCACACCGGTTCTTCCTATCTGTATCTGTATGTCATTGATAATGGTTTCCTGCTGTTCAGCCGGGTATTTGTATGCAGCCGCCCATTTCGGATATTTTGAAGTGGCTCCCAGCAGTTCTCTTTGAGACAGATTCTCTATTTTCACCACCGCACCATCAATGTCAAATTCGAAATCGCCTCTTGATTCTCCAATGTCATTAATCGCTTCAATGGCTTCTTCAATGGTATGGCATTTATAATAGCCGGGACTTACCCTGAACCCGCATTTTTTGAGAAATTCAAGAGAGTCACTATGCGTGGACAGTTCTTTCCCGACTATTCTCTGTATATTGAAAACAAAAACAGAAAGATTTCTGGTAGCAGTGATTTTACTGTCCAGTTGTCTGAGTGACCCGGCTGCTGCATTTCTCGGATTGGCAAAGATCTTTTCACCTAGAATCTCCTGTTTTTCATTTAACTGCAGAAAATCCTTTTTAGGAAGATACACTTCCCCTCGCACTTCAAGATAAGGTACTTTTTCAAACAGTTCCAGCGGAACAGTCTTCACCGTCATCAGATTAGCAGTGATATCCTCTCCAACGACTCCGTCTCCTCTGGTTGACCCTCTTATAAACTGACCGTTTTCATATTCTAAGGAGACTGATAATCCGTCAATTTTTCTCTCAACCACATAATCATAATCAGTCAGTTCTTTTTTAATTCGCTGATCAAATAAAAGCAGCTCTTCAAATGAAAACACATCCATCAGGCTCATCATCATCACTTCATGAGTCACTTTTTTAAATCCTTTTGCCACTTGCCCGCCGACTCTTTTCGTAGGCGAGTTATCAAGCGCATACTCGGGGAACTTCTGTTCAAGCTCTTCAAGCTGTCTGAGCATTTTGTCATACTCAAAGTCTGAAATCTTAGGTTCATCAAGCACATAATATTTATAACTGTGTTCATTAAGAGACTTTGTCAGCATCTCAATTTGTTCTTTACTCATTTATTTTTTCCTTATATGCATGATTAAGGCATCGTTATCTTTAATCAAGTTCAACTCGCCATATAGCACTTTTACTATTTCATATTCATCATTCATGGTAAAATCAGGTTTCTTTTCCTGTTCATGATAATTAATCAGGATAGCAAGACTTTCTGTCTCTGATATTTTCTTCACGTTTACTTTTATCAGAGGATCGCTGACAGTCATCACTTCATTCTTCATTTTCAAATCCCTGTAAATAGTGTTGGGAATAAATTCACTGTTTTCAAGTGTCATTTTTTCTATTGGCTGTTTCGTGAAATAGACATTCCCTTTTCCCAGTTTATTATGGTATAAAGTATGATCATCACTCTTGATCAGATCGTTTCTGAACTTAAGGTCATATCCGGTCACTTCTTTAAAATCAGAAATGAACCCGTCTTCATAGGAAATGTACAGTGTTGCACCTTCTTTAACCCTATTGATGAGTTGATCCCATTTCACCTTTTTAATGACATGATGTCCGCTGGCACAAGGAAGCAGATACAGATTACTGTCAGGCAGTTCATCTTCCACATGAGAGTAGGTAATCTTCAAATCGGCCTGAGATGCCAGGATATATCCTCCATATGCCACCTGCCAGTGATTCTGATCATAGGATAACAACAGAACCCCATCTTTCTGAGAAGGCAATGATTCAAACTGATACTGATCAATGAAAGTTCTGAATTCTTTCAGATATTCAGCTGTAGGTTTAGGTTGTTTATTACTTCTGAAAAGACCTAAATTACGTTCCAGCCCACTAAATGAATATGGCGGAAAATCGAGTTTGTCCTGATCAAATGCACACCACCATAAAACGGTATCTATATTTTCATTAAGGCATTCAAACAAGAGCGTCCTGAGGTATTTCACTTCAAGTTCTTCCGACAGAATCATCGGTCCAAGTGATCCCACTTCTTCAATAATACAGGGTTTTCCCGTCAGGTCTCTATAATAGGCACTTTCAGCGATGGCATGCAATGCTCCTCTTAAGTTAATCAGTTTATCCAGATCACAATATGGAGTGAATACTGGATAAGGATGTGTTGTCATGACATCTACTGTTTCTTTCTGATCGAAGAGTTTCCAGTTCCCGTCAATGGTCATGCCATGCATGTCAGAGTATATCGGGCGTGTACTGTCACTCTGCCTGATAGCACTTGTCATGGTGTACATCCAGTGCCAGCTTTCATTTGAATCAGCCACTTCTCCCATGACATTGCATTCATTGCCAAGACCCCATGCAACGATGATGTCATCATCTTTAAAGCGTTCTATAAACTGTTTGATAAAGGAGACCTGATACCTGATAGCTGTTCTGTCAGTGATGAGATTGACATTGTTAAAAGCTTCTGGAAGAAAAAGTCTCCCACTCATCCATCCGGTAATCAAAGGAACAATCACCTTAAGATTGTGTTTCCTGGCAAGTGTCAAAACGGTCTTGAACATGACAAGAAATTCTTCTTTAATAATGGTATTCTCATAATAGATGACTTGTTGATCTGGTCCGTATACAGCCTTCACCGGCATGAAAACATGCCACATCGGAAATATCCTGATCATGTTCATTCCATGTTCTGCAATCAGCCTGAAATCATCATCAATCACTGATTCATCGAAGTCCTCCCATATTCTAAGTCCTGCATTTGATGACCAGTAATTGCACCCTAAATTCATATCATTTCCCCTTTTTTTATTTTATTATATTATATGGTATATTATATCATAGTATAATAGGTTAAATGAAAAAGTTACTTCCGGTTTTCCGGAAAAATAAATGATGACATACTAAGTTCAATAAAGCGCCTGTTTTAAGGCGCTTTCTGTATGTTTGTTTGCTTTTTTTTAAGAATTTTGATATATTCTTATCATGAAAATAGTGAGTTGTATTTT
>JAFGUQ010000085.1 GCA_016938455.1 Clostridia bacterium | reverse complement strand
TTACCAGGACGATGATCTGCTGCAGAAATATCAGGACATCGCTCTTTTACTCAAGGAGCTTGGCTATGGAACCGAACATTTCATAGCAGCTCTATTCATGAATATTCTAAAGGAAACTGATGCAATACCAAATGAAGTGCTGCGTTACTGCAACATGGAAGTCATGGATGCACTTAGACTGATGGAAGAATCAGAAAACTGTGAGAAAATAAAGAAGCTTCTGCTGGTCAAGAAGAATGAAATAGCATTCCCTGTAAAGATGGCAGAACAGCTTTACAACCTCATGAACTCAGAAGACAGGTCTGAAAAAGAAATACGTGACATGCTCCACGAAACAGAAGACTACTACCTGAAATGCGCAGTGGGAACCATGTTCTATGATCCTCTGTTCATTGCATTCGTTGAATGCAGGAAAAGGAGTGGGGTGTACTGAAAGTGGTACAGGGAGACAATTATTATATGATTGATGCTTATGAAAGATAACTTTAACTTTTTATACTTCTTCCTAGCAGCAGGGCTTATATGGTTGTTGTACAAAGGCTTTATTGAACCTGCATGGAGCGATGACAGCGTTTATACAGAGAATCGTGGAAGCTTATGGTATAGACTAAAAAGACACTGCTATTCTATGCCCTATCGTGTCAAAGAGGATGTGATGACAAAAAATGAATTGGAGTTCTATATAGAATTGTCCCAATATGTCGGTACATCAGCATTGATATTTCCTAAGATGGGATTAAAGGAGATATTTGAAGTAGATGATGGTGTGGGAAGGGAATGGGGACTGTATTTCAGTAAAATTTCACAAAAACATGTTGATTTCACGCTGATAGATCCAAAAACCATGAAGTTGGTATGTGCAATAGAATTGGATGACTCCTCGCATAACAGGCCAAAAGCTCGAAAAAATGATGACTTCAAGAATGATATTTTTGAAGCGACAGGAATCCCACTGATTCGTTTTACTACCTGGGAGTTAATCAGTGATGAAAAATTCAATGATACAATTGGGCAATATATCGGAAGATTTCCTGATGCCAAAGATGCACCATATTGCAATGAGTGTGGGAACAGAATGATGTTGACCCAGGCTACAAGCGGAGATGAAAAAGGGAATTATTATTGGGCTTGCAACAATTATCCAAATTGTAAGAACATAAAGGAAATTGTTTGATATCTATGAAGCAACGAGGGAATATGTATGGAAACAAAGGCATTTATTCAGTTCAAAAAAACAATACAGAGAAGTGAAGCTTTGATTGCATTCTATATCAAGAATAAAAACATAAAAGGAGTTTCATTTCCAAAAGACATAGTAAGAGGTGCTGTTGTTTTATCGGTAGCTGCCTTTGACGCTTATGTTTCGAATGTCTTTGTAGAAATACTTATTCCTTATATTCAGAAGTATCCATTGAACAATGAATTGGTAAAACTCCTTGAAGCAACCGGGTTCAACACGAAATTGGCAATAGAGCTTTTGAATTCACAGAATCCTTATAGAAAAATCCGTTTGATGGTTGAAAATTATTATATTAAGCAAACAACACATAGGCTGACTACAGTGAACAAACTTTTTTCAAAATACAACATAGATGATATTGTCAAACAGGCAGCAGCTATAACCAAAGGGAAAAATACAGCACGATCAATTGAGGTTCTTATAGAAAAGAGGCACCAGATAGCCCATAACGGTGATTACAGCAAGACAGGAAAACTTCTTGACATAGATGACAAGAACATGGAAAAAAGAATCAATGACCTGGCACTTTTTGTTGAGAGTATGGATAAAATAATTGGGAAGATAGGGGTGTAATAAAAAAGCGAGGTGGATGTGTGCTATAAATAGTACAGTTGTAATGTTATAAAACATAATAGTATAATCCCAATTGTAAAGATGATAAGAGAATGGAGTTGTTATTAAGACCATTTGTTGTTAGGGGAGCCAGATGCCAAGATATAACATGCTCGAAAAATATAATATCGGGGAAATGATTGTTGATGCTCAGCTGATTCCAGAAAATCATTCATTGATCAATATTCATAAGTTACTGCATGATAAAAATTTCGATGAATTCCCTGAGTACAGGACATGCAGTACACCTAATCAATCCAAACTTATTGATTTAAGAAATTATAAAGAGAGTGATTTAGAAGGAGTTGATTTCAACACAAGTGGGTTTGTATTTCAGAATGATGAAAAGACTGAGATGCTCCAGACAAGGGTTGACAGATTTACACACACCAGCGCATGCGGTTTCAACAAAATGATTGATTCACTAAAAAAGGCCGTAGATTTCTGGGATAAATACAAGGAGGCTATGAAACCAGGATATGCATTTGAATATAGTGTTAGATATGTTAAGAATTTCCCGGTAAGCAAAGCTCAATATGAAGCCAATGAAGTCTATAAAACCCGGATTTGCTTTTCCCATTCCGAAATCAAGCAGGTCATAGACAATTCTTTCAGTTATACATTGAAAAGTGATAATGGGATTATGCTGGTGGAATGCTATATGAATTCCAAAGAGGAGAAATACATGGCTACCATAAATCTGACAGCCTTATTCCCAAGAAAAATCAAGACAAACAATATAAAAATACTGCTTTATGAGCAATATAAGATATTGGCATCAACAGTCAAAGACATACTATCTGATGAGATATATAAAAACTTAGTAAGAGGGGCTTAATGAACAATCAAATCAAAATGAAAATTAATGGTAAGGAAGTAATAACATTGAAAGATCTTTTCCCAAAAGAAGGACACTTAAAAGGATTGATCATCGGTAAAAGACCAGCACTGGTTAGCGTAGACCAGGGTCACTATTTTCAGGGTCGTCAAGGCAAAATATTCTGGAATAAAATGAAGGACTTTAAAATTATCAAAGTACCCAATGGACCATATGAAGATGACTATCTTTTAGCTAATGGGCTTGGAATTACTGATATAGTAAAAAGCCCTGATAATTATGGCAATGAACCATCTGCAGATGAGTATAAGCAAGGTACAGAGCGAATCCTTGAAGTCATAGATAAATACAATCCCAAAGTAATAATATTTGTTTATAAGAAAGTATTGGATAAAATTTTGGAATATAAGTTCAATATAAAAGAAAAAGCTACTTATGGATTTAACGAAAACAGGAAAGACCTCTTTAATGCTGAAGTCTTTGTATTCCCAATGCCTGGGAC
>JAFGUQ010000084.1 GCA_016938455.1 Clostridia bacterium | reverse complement strand
TGCTTCTAAAGAACCTATCTTTCTGAACAGTTTTGACTTGACCATGATGTCTTTTGTGGCAGCGAGGGTTTCCCAGAAACCTTCTCCATCTTCAGTCTGAGGAGCATAATTCCATTCTGTGATGAATACATCAAAATCTCTTTTGTTATATTTCTCAAATGCCTCGTTTAAAATGGAAAGGTATTTTTTGGTATTCTCTACACTGTGACCATATAAATGAAATGTATAGACATCATGAGGTACTTCTAGATGACTGTTTATGTATTTCAGAAAGACTTCGTTGGTAATCCGATCGGCTGAACAGGCAACAGGTCCGCATATTTTAAGAGAGGAATCATAGGATCTGATTGCTTTCGCGGCAGCTGAATACATTTCAAGGTATTGTTCAAGGGTACCTGTCCACATGGTTTCCACGCTTGGCTCATTCCAGATTTCCCAATACTTGATATCATAATGAAAACCGTCAGCCCACCCATTGTTATAGTGTCTGATGATACCAATGCAGATTCTTGCCCATTTTTCCATATCCGTCGGAGGATTGACAAACCTTTTGTAATCAGCTGGAGCGATGCTTTCGCCAAGGCGGTAAATGATATCTGAACCGACATCCTTGATTGCCTTGAGATATTTATCTGTCATGGAAAAATCATAGCTGTCAGGATCTTCAGGATCCTTCGAAAAATCAGGAAATACAGCATGCATATCAACTTCTCTTGAATAAGGCCAGTTGACATCATGAAGCCTAACGAAAGGCGGCTGCAACTGCCTGAAGAATATAGACTCATCAATGGCATTGCCTTTGTGTAAAGGACCATTGCAGACACCATGCAGCGGTTTCATTTCTTTTATGATTTCATTACAGTTGATTAACAGCTTTTCATTCATGACATACCTCTTTAGACATTCATATAACAATAATAGACGGTGGAGAAAAAAATGTCAAAATGGAAACACAATTCATTAAAATAGACATTTATCTCAATGCTATATAATATTTTGTACACGACTGCATATATTGTTCAGATAACTGAAACAGCTTGTTAAGACCATCGTTCAAAAAGGAGTAAACTGTTAATATTTCGAGTGCAATATGCTAATGAATTATCGCGGTGAAAACAATCTTGGTTTATATCTGGCATTTACAAAATGTGTATAAAACATATATAATCATTTTAACAGATGTTTAGGAGTGTTGCATGTTCACCATAAAAGAATACAATCAGCAATTGAATAAATCATATGACTCACTTGAGTATTTTAAAAGGTGGTCTGATTATCGTTGTGAACTGTATAAATCCTATGGCAAGGTGCTTGATGGGATTTCATCTCTCTGCATTGTTGGAGCAGGATTTCTTAATGATATTTGTATTGATAAATTGCTTGAGCAGGTGATTGATGTCACATTGATTGATATAGATGGAAAAGCCATAAAAGCTGGTCTTGGTAACCATCATCTGCAGACCTCATTTGTTAATATTATTGAAGAAGATATCACCAGTCTTGATGATGATCACTTTTTTGAAAAAATCATCTATATGCTTCAGGCAGATGACCTTTCTGGAATCAGACGATATTTATCTGATGATTCCCTTGAAATCAGTGAATTTTCGCTGGAAAAGGAGTTTGATGGAGTACTTGTTTCCTCTATCTACACACAGCTTCTATTATCTCAATATACCTTCTTGTTAGGCCAGCTGCTCAAGCAGGAGCAGTTTGAAGATTATCTTGAACCATTCATGTACTTCATCAGTAAAGTCATCAGAAAGGTAAATAGCAGGCTTCTGAAGCATGTGAAAGATGATGGGGTCATCATCTGCTTTTCTGACATACTGGAATATGATAATAGTGACAGTAAACTTCAGAATCTGATTGAGAACATTGGCAATAAAGAATATGTTTCTTTAATATATGATGAATATATAGAAAAATATGGGCATGGTCTTGGATCTTATGGAATTGAAGACTTGAAAGAACAGATGAACCTTATTGACTGCTCATGGCACATATGGCCATTTGATGCAAAGAGGACCATGCTGGTTAAAATGGTAACAGGAACTAAGAAGGTGACAGCATGAGAGAGTTTGCTCCGTTTCGAAATATATCAGTTGTTTATGAAGAAGGTAAAGTGATGCTTACTTTCATAAAAGCACAGCGTCACCGTGAAAAGTACGCAGATTTTCAAGTGTATCGTGTGACCTGTGATGATTATCTCTTTAATGAGGATTATGAGGACTATCAAAACCACATTTCATTTGAACAGTCAGTTTTAATCGACCATGTGAGAATAAACCCTGAAGACAGCACAATTACCTATCGTTATGAGGATTGCACTGTCAGAGAAGGCGTTACCTATGCTTACTATCTTAAAACCGAAGGAGTAGCACTTTTTTCAGGTCCTGTGCTTGTCAGACCGAGAAACAATAAACTGTGGATGCCATACAAGATGATAGAAAATGAAATGAATAAGCTGCTTAAGTCATATCCTGATTTGGTTTCCATTAGAAATCACGGGTATTCAATCAGACAGAAAGAAATCAACAGCATCACCATTGGGAATAAAGAGAATATTGGCCTTTCCTTTGTGGGATTGATTCATGCAGGGGAGTCAGGTCCTGAACTCATGCTTTCTGTGATCAAGAAACTGCTTCTGGAGCAAAAAGAACTCCTTTTTAAAACCGGTATTTCCTTTTTAATGAATGCCAATCCAGATGAGCGGGAGCGAAATGTGAAAGGGGTCCCCTGGTACCTCAGGGTCAATGCCAATGGAGTGGACATCAACCGGAATTTTGAAAGCGGCTGGGAAGTGGTGGAATACGGGTATGGTCTTGATACCAGCATGGTTTCATCACCTACGTACAGAGGAGCTAAACCTTTGTCAGAACCTGAAACCAGAGCAGTGGCTGATTTTATTGATTTCTGTCATGCAGATGTGATGTTTTCTTTTCATTGCTTATCATCAATCTGCACAGACAGCTTTCTTGTGTCAAAATATGCAGAGAATAATCATGAATACATTGAAAAATGTATGCTGTTTCTAAAACCCTATACGAAAGGGTTCGGAGTGAAAGATAAAGTATCCATATACTATGGTACCAGCTATGGTTCTCTGCCGCACTGGCTATATGAAAAATATGAAATGCCTGCTTTTGACCTGGAGCTCGGTGATGTATCCGATGAAATCAAAGACATGGTCATTCACGACCGGGTGACAGAGGAATTGCTTGATGAGTACAGCAACAGGCACTATAAAGGAATATGTGAGGTTTTAAAAAATGTATATCGTTGACGGACATTGTGACACATTACTTGCCATGATGCTTAAGAAAGAGAATCTGACTGAAAACAGTCTTCAGATAGATGCAAAAAAACTGAAAGAGACATCCTGTGATTTTCTCCAGTTTTTTGCAGTGTTTGAGTCACCCTCCATCAAAGGAGATCAGGCATTGGCTGATGTTAATAGTATGATTGATATTTTTCATCGTGAATGCGAGAATAACGGGTTCACGAAAATTTTATCTAAAAATGATCTTTCATTTAAAGGTTTAGGCGGACTATTATCAGTTGAAGGACTGTATTTTTTACAAGGTGATGAAAAAGAGATTGATTCACTTTATGAAAAGGGAGTGAGATGCCTGTCGCTGACATGGAATCCGGATAATGAGTTCTGTGGCGGTATTGCAGGGACCAGCGGAAACGGTCTGACTAAAGCAGGAAAGAAACTGATTAAGAAAGCAAATAAAGCGGGGATACTGGTGGATACATCCCATATTACTGATCAGGGATTCTGGGATGTTGCTGAATGTGCCGATGCCCCGTTTGTCGCCAGCCATTCCAATGCGCGAGCGATTTGCAGCCATTCCAGAAATCTTGATGACAGTATGCTTAAAGCACTGAAAGAAGCAAATGGAATGACTGGAATCAACATGTATGACAGCTTCTTGAAAGACCACGGGAAAGCCGATATAAAAGATGTGGTCAAACATATCGAACATATTGCTTCGGTCACATCCTGCGATCATGTCGGATTCGGAACCGATTTTGATGGTATTCCAAGAGATAAATCAGCTTTAGATTATCCGGCAGATTTAATGGAAGTGCTGGAACAGCTGGCAAGATTGAATTACAGCCAGGAAAATATTGAAAAGATTGCCGGGCTTAATATGATCAGAATACTTAAACAGGTGCTTAAATAGGTGTTTTGTGATAAAATGTTTTTGAGGTTAAAATGATGAATTATGGATTTTTAAAAGTAGGTGCTGTGTCACCTGAATTAAGAGTGACTGACTGTGACTTTAACAGTACACAGATTATCAATGCCGTGAAGAAATATGATGAAAAAGTGTCTTATCTGCTTTTTCCTGAACTGTCTGTCACCGGTTATACCTGTGCCGATCTGTTTTTCCAGACCACACTTTTGAAAAGTGCTGAGAATGCACTGTTTAAAATTGTTGATGAGACGAGATACACCAGTGTGGTATTTCTTGTGGGGATGCCGGTTAAGTTCAATAACAGGTTGTTTAATGTGGCAGTAGTGATCCAGTCGGGGAATATTCTCGGAGTGGTTCCAAAGTCTTATCTTCCCAATTATTCTGAATTTTATGAGGAACGCTGGTTCTCTTCGGGAAAGGATATGCATGAAGAGATTAATCTGTTAGGATTCACAGTACCTTTCAGCACCAATATCATTTTCACTCCAAATGGCAGAGAAGAAGCCAGCTTTGCTGTGGAAATATGCGAAGATCTGTGGGCAACCATTCCACCAAGTTCCTATCACGTGAAAAAAGGAGCACATCTCATATTCAATCTTTCTGCCAGTAATGAACTGGTTGCTAAATATGAGTACAGAAAACAGCTTTTAAGACAGCACTCGGCCAGTGCTATTTGCGGATATATCTATTGCTCATCCAATATCAACGAATCTTCCACTGACTTAGTTTATGGCGGTCATACACTGATTGCTGAAAACGGCAGGATACTTGAAGAAGGAAAACGGTTCTCATTTGGAGAGGAAATCATCATCAGTGAAATCGATGTGGAACTTCTTGCCCATGACAGAGCCAAGAACACGGTATTCATGGAAGACGATGTGCTTGATGATTATTTCATTGTGCCATATAACCTGAATGAGATTGATATTGATCAGTTAACCAGATTGATTGAAAAAACACCATTTGTACCTGGAAATCCTGATAAATTAACAGAACGATGTGAAGAGATATTCTCCATTCAATCCTCAGGTCTTGCCAAGAGAATGAAGCATATCGGAAATAAAAAAGCGGTGCTTGCCATTTCTGGAGGTCTTGACTCGACACTGGCGTTGCTTGTCACTGTCAAAGCTTTTGAAAAACTTGGTTTAGATAAAAAAAATATCATTGCCATTACCATGCCGGGTTTCGGGACAACGGACAGAACCTATGACAATGCAGTCAAACTGATTGAACTATTAGGTGTTGAATTCAGGGAAATTGATATAAAACCTGCCTGTTTATTGCATTTTGATGATATCGGTCACGATAAAGACATTCATGATGTCACCTATGAAAATGTCCAGGCCAGAGAACGGTACCAGATCGCTTTTGATATTGCCAATAAAGATGGCGGGATTGTAGTAGGTACCGGAGATTTGAGCGAACTCGCACTTGGCTGGTGTACTTACAACGGGGATCATATGTCCATGTACTCAGTCAACAGTTCTGTACCGAAAACACTGGTTAAATATCTAATTGGCTATGTAGCTGAGACACAGGTAGACAAGAGCATAAGGAAAGTACTGATTGATATCATGGATACCCCTATTTCTCCTGAACTGCTGCCACCTCATGCCAATGGAGATATCAAACAAAGAACTGAAGATATCTTAGGACCATATGAAGTTCACGATTTCTTCCTTTACAATATGATCAGGAAAGGATATTCTCCTTCAAAGATGCTGTTTCTTGCCAGCCAGGCTTTTCATGACAGCTATGATGAGACATCACTTCATGACTGGCTGACTGTTTTCATCAAAAGGTTTTTCTCTCAGCAGTTTAAACGATCATGCATTCCTGACGGACCAAAGGTCGGATCGATTAATCTTTCTCCGAGAGGAGACTGGAGAATGCCTTCTGATGCCAGCGCGGCCATATGGCTGAAAGAACTTGAGGAATAGCATGGACTTCAATACTGTTCAATTGAAAGACAGAAATCTTATCATGCTTGATCAGCGGTTTCTCCCCAATAAAGTAGACTATTATACTGCTTCTACCAAGGAGCAGGTTTTCTATGCTATTAAAGAAATGGTGGTCAGAGGAGCACCGCTTATCGGAGTGGTTGCAGCTTATGGCATGTATCTTTCATACCTTATGGGAGAAGACCTTGAAAAAACGGCAGATTATCTGAACAGCTCACGACCCACTGCAGTCAATTTATCCTGGGCCATCAAGAAAATGCTTAAAGCCCATGATGAAAAGAGAAATCTTCTTCTTGAGGCAAAAGCCATCCATCAGGAAGACATTGATACCAATCGTAAGATCGGGGAGTACCTGATTGATATTCTTGGAGAAAAAAGAAATATTCTCACTCATTGCAACGCAGGGGCACTGGCTACTACAAAATATGGCACTGCTACCGCTCCTTTTTACCTGGGAAGAGAAAAAGGAATTCATTACAAAGTATATGCTGATGAAACCAGACCTCGCTTACAAGGAGCCAGCCTGACTGCTTTTGAGCTGTTTCATAATTCGATTGATGTGACGGTCATCACTGATAACATGGCGGCACATTTCATGAGTAAGGGAAAAATTGAAGCTGTCATTACAGGTTGCGACAGAGTAGCGGCCAATGGAGATACTGCTAATAAGATCGGTACATTGAATGTGTCTGTTATCGCTAAGTATTATCACATTCCCATGTACATCGCCGCACCTACATCAACCATTGACATGTCACTTTCAAACGGAGATCTGATTCCAATTGAAGAAAGAGACCCCATTGAAGTAACCAGCCGGTTTGGAATCAACACAGTTCCGATAGGTGTGAAAGTACTGAATCCTGCCTTTGATGTCACACCACATGAAAATATCACAGCAATTGTCACTGAAAAAGGGATTATATACCCGCCATTTAAAGAAAATCTAGAGAAGATTTTTCTCCTGTAACCAAAGATAAACCTTATCATACATGACATTGATATCGGTGACACCTTCAGAAAGCCCTTCCATGGGACATAACCCGTCACCGGTTCTGTTTTTGATTCGATCCACTTTTTCTTCATATGAAAGTGTAATCTCATTTTCTTTTAATATAGTAATGGCAGGTATACTGACAATGCCTGTCAAGACATGCTTAATATTAGCTTTGATGCATAGCATGGCTGCAGCTTTTCCAATGACTTTATCTGCCAGAAAGAATTCACCGTCAATGTTCATCCCTATGAACTCAACCAGCGGTGCAACACCTCTTTTTCTGGAGGTGAATAAGATTTTATCCTGATCTGCGATGACACATGTCAACTGCTCGTCATCCAGCTTTTTTTTCAATATTTCCAGATTCATTTTTCCACATCCTTTTTATTTGTCTTATCATCATACTATATTATATAATGATATACAAACAGAGGTGGATGGTCAGATGAGTAAAATTGACATTAATTGCGATATGGGAGAAAAGAGCGGTTTTGATTTAGATATCATTCCCTTCATTTCAAGTGCCAATATTGCCTGCGGTTATCACGCAGGAGATGCAGAGACCATGAAAGAGACTATCTCAATGGCGGTTTTGCATCAGGTGAATATCGGAGCACATCCGGGATATGATGACAAAGAGAATTTTGGAAGAACTGAATTAGGGTATGAAAACAAGAGAATAATAGACCTGATACTTAGACAGCTGCATGATTTTAACAGCATCGCTAAGAATGAAGGAGCGGTGATGAAATATGTTAAACTTCATGGTGCGATGTATAACAGGGCAGCGGCAGATCCTTTACTTGCAGAGGAGATTTTCACTGAGGTAAGAAAAGAGTATCCGGCAGTTTATCATCTGGCATTATCCATGAGCCCTATGGTAAAAAAAGCTCAGGAAATGGGAATCCCTTGCTATAACGAAGTATTTGCAGATCGTGAGTACAATGAAGACGGTTCGCTTGTGTCTCGCAACATCAAAGGAGCAGTCATCGAAAATACCTCATATCTTAGAAAAAGGACCATACAGATGATCATGGAAAACACTGTATTTTCATTCAATAACAGGAAAATCCCTTTAATGTGTGAATCAATCTGTGTTCACGGAGATTCTAAAATGGCTGTGGAAATTGCAGCAGCTGTCAATAAAAGTCTGAAAGAAGCAGGTATTCGTATTGAAAGTATCATTTGAATTATTCAAGATGGGGGATGATCATCTTTTCATCAGATTTTCAAAAGAGATTGACCTCACGCTCAACCAGTTCATCCGCTGTGTATATGACCTGATTTTAAAAGAACAGCCGGAAGGACTGATTGAAGTATATTTTGCTTATTCCAGTATGCTGGTTCACTTTGACAGGGAGAGAACTTCATTTGCAAAGTTAAGTAAAAGAGTGGGGAAGATAATTAATCAGACAGTCTTGAAAGAGGATTATCCTTTTAACAGAATAGTGATTCCCGTCAGATATGACCATGAAAATGGGCGTGATTTAGCTTTTGCAGCTGAATATCTGAAAATATCTGAAGAACAAATCATACAGATTCATACAAGCAGAGTCTATCATGTCTATATGCTGGGTTTTTTACCTGGCTTCTGTTATCTTGGGGGACTAGATGAAAGAATCTTTCTGCCGCGGCTTACGACACCTAGAACAAAAATAGAAAAAGGCAGTGTGGGAATCGGGAATAACCAGACAGGAATTTATCCTCTTGATTCACCGGGAGGCTGGCGGATCATAGGTAAGACTGATGTAGAGCTTTTTTCTCCTGAGTGTGAAAAACCTTTCATCATTTTACCGGGTGATGAAATATTATTTGAGAGAGTGAGATAGATGGAAGCGTTTACAGTCATCAGCAAGGGCATATATACCACTGTTCAGGATCTTGGCCGCATAGGGTACAGGAATTATGGAGTACCTGTTTCCGGTGCACTTGACAAAGATGCAATGATTAATGCCAATCGACTGGTAGGTAATGACGACAATGCACCTTGCCTTGAAATACTGGCAAGCGGTCTATGCCTGAAAGCGATGGATGATTTTCAGATTGCACTGACCGGCGGAGAAGTGGAAGCTACGCTTGATGAGATAAAACTGGAACAGAATAAAGCGCTGAATATAAAGAAGAATCAGGTAATAAAACTGCAGAGAATGATCTCAGGAATCAGAACTTATCTTGCTGTCTCAGGTGGGTTCAGCAGCCAGTTGATGATGGGGTCAAGAAGTGTCAATGAAAAGATTCTCATGGGAAAATCACTTATGAATGGTGATGTCATAAATAGAAACCAGGCCATTCTTCCAGTCTCTAGTAAACCGCTTATTAAAAGAAAAAACAATAATGTCTTTCAGGTGATTCTTGGTCCTGATCTTGATAAGTTCACAAAAGCAGGTATTCAGACTTTTCTGAAAAGTGAATTCACAGTTTCAGAAAAACTTGACAGAATGGGTATCAGGCTGAATGGTGATAAAATTGAGCTTGATGATCATGCTGATGTGGTCAGCCATCCTGTTGTATATGGCAGCATTCAGGTTCCTGATGACGGGAATCCGATCATTCTAATGGCTGATTGTCAGACGACAGGTGGCTATGCGGTGATTGGAACCATACGAAATAAGGATATCAGTCAATTAGGTCAACTGAAATCCGGGGATAAAATCAGATTCAGAAAATGATTTATTCATTATCTTTCTTTGCTTTACTGACAGGACTGGAACCTGAAATGTTGAAGTTGCTGTTTAAACTCTGGTCAAAATCTTTGTAGGCTTGTCTGCTGTATCTGTTTTTGAAAATACCATAATAAAGTAAAGCCAATGCGAGTACTGCCGCTCCTATACCATAAATGATGTCACCATTTGAAAATAGAGAATAAGCAAATGCACCGATGGCAATTCCGCCGATAATCATGACAATTGATTTACCTTTCATAATGTCCCTCCTTAAGATAAAATAATTATATCATAAATCTGCAATTGTTTAATTAAAAGGTTCCATAAGAATATATTATGTTATAATATACCCATATTTATATGGGAGGATTAGTAAATGCATTATGAGTATAAGGTAGTCTCAATCATGAAACTGAGTGCTGAAAAATATGCACAGGAAATGAATTTTTATGGCAGGGACGGATGGAAACTGGTTTGTGTGGAAAGCAATCTGCATTATTTTATCAAAGAAATCAAAGAAGGAACATTTTAATGGATAAGGAATTATTAGTACAGGCTGATGATGAGCTTGAAGCCTATCTGATTGAAGCCATTTTAAAGAAAAATGATATTATCTGTGAAGTGATAGTCATAAAAACTGAGGAGAAAAAAAAGTTTAACTCACTTCCTGACAGAGCTAATATATTTGTGGGAAAAGAGCAGTATGATGAGGCGCTTCGCTTAATTGAGGTCATTAAAAAAGAAAGACAAATGAAAATAGAAAATCTGCCGGAAACTAAACTGTATTCGAAAAAACAGATGGCATTTGCCATAGGCATTTCGGCAGTGTTTTTAATCATTGTTATCTGGGTGGTAGCCAGTACAATGAGATAGAGAGGAAAACATGGATATAATCAACTGGAAACAGATTAAAGAGAAGATAAACACCTACGACTGGGCAAAAGATATTTTTGACACACTGAAGAAAGATGTCGATGATTTCATATTAAGCTATCATGATGATGTCAACGATGTGGCGGGATGGGGACATCATTTTCACTGCACATACTGTTCAGGGCGGTTGCTGTTTGATATCAATTCAAGGAAAAAGCATATCTGCTCAATCTGCGGTAAGGAAAACGAGGGAAATGAGGGACAGGACAACTCATGGACCGCAACATATCGCGGGAAAAGTTTTGGAACTGTTTATAACGCTGCGATTCTGTATAATATCGAAAAAGATGAGAAATACATTGATTACATTAAAAAAGTGCTTAATTTCTTTGCTGACAATTATGAAGACTTCAAAGCATGGGCACCGGCAAAACGGTTTGAGGGAAAACTGGTCGGGATAAATTTATCTGATGCTACTCATATGATTCAGGTGATGTTCGGTCTTTCCATGACTAAGGGATGTTACAGTAAAGAGGAACTGGACAAATGGCATGATCAGCTTTTTGTCCCGCAGGCAGCCATGTATGACCAGTTCTCAAACAAGATATATAACATACCGGTATGGATGAAGTGCGCAGAGGGAATCATCGGGATTTTCTTCAATGACGAGAAAATGATAGAGAATGCATTTTACTCCAGGTTCGGTATCATGGATCAGCTAAGAAGAGGAGTTACTGAAGATGGCATGTGGTTTGAAGCGTCGACCCACTATCACTTTTACTGTGTTCAGCCGATTACTTATCTTCTCTACTTTGCGAAGAAATATGATCTGCAGATCAAAGATAATCATGAATTATATGATTATGTGGAAAACCTGTATATGTTCACTCTGAAAAACAGCTTCAGGAATGGGAAAACACCTAATCCGTGTGATGGATGGCCGGGGACCTATCTTGAAAAATATCGTGGACAGTATGAATATGCCGCTCTTCTTTTTGACAATGAATATTTCAAACAGTTAGTCGGTACATTTTATAAAGGATCAGATAAGCCAGGAGTGGAAAGATTACTGTTTAATGCCGGGTATGATGCGTTGAAAAGACCTGACTTTGGTTCTAATAATTTTGAAGATTCCTTTGAAGCCATGTTGAAAAATGATATTACAGAACTTTTCATTAAAACAGGAATAAAAACGATTTGTCATGCTCATCCTGATGTGATGACAATCGAACTTTGCTTTTATGATGATCTGGTATCAACTGATTTATCAAGCAACGGATATGGCAGCAGAATTTTTCAGGAATGGCAGCGTAAATCCATCAGCCATAATACGGTAGTCCTTAATAAGATGGATCAGAAATATGAACCTGTCGGAGAAGGCATCTGGCCTGAGGGGATTGTCGAGTATTATGATGAAAGCAGAATCAGAGCCAAGTCGAAAAACGTCTATGAGTGCTGTGACTATACAAGAGATATCACCATTGACGGGAATGCTGTACACGATGAGTTTCTTGTCAAAGGGGTAGAGGACTACACCATAGACTGGTGCTTCTACTGTAAAGGGGAGGCAGTCATCCCCTATGCCTATGATAATGTTGACAGCATTGGAGACAGTGAAGGATATGAGCATCTGTTTGATATAAGAAGCTTCAGCGGTGACAATGACTGGCAAATTTCCTTTGAATTGAGTGATAAGACTGTGTTGCTTGATATGAAAGGTGAAAAAGGTACGACTGTTTACGTTGTCAACAGTTATACTGAAAGCTTCAAGGAAACAAGATATGGTGTCATTGTCAGAAGAACAGGTAATGAAACATTGTACGACACCACTTACACATGCCAGCTAAAATAATAAGTCAGGAGGACATCATGGGTCAATGGATCTGGATTAAAGGAGGATCACCCTCTGAAAATATTGTCGGCTGCTTCAGAAAGTCTTTTACTGCAAAAAAAGGAGAAAAGACAATACTGACCATAAGTGCTGATACAAGATATATGGCTTATATCAACGGAAAGGAAATTGGGCAAGGACCCATCCGATCAACTGTTGAAAGATGGTTTTATGACAGGTATGACATAACCGGCTTTCTTGACAGCCATGAAAACACATTGGCAATCAGGGTATGGGACTATGGCATGTCTACTTACCAGTCTATTTATCATGAAGGCGGCCTGATGTTTGATGTGACACAGAATGGGCATCTCCTTGCCACTTCAGATGAAACTGTCAAAAGTATGATTGATAAAGGAATCAAATCTTTGACAGTCAAGCGAAATGTCAATTTAGGATTCATGGAATATTATGATGCGAAAAAATCAGATTTTGACTGGATTAAGAAAGATTTTGATGATCACTTATGGGAAGAAAGTGTCTTTATCAAAGATACCTGGGGTGAGCTGAAGGAGCGAGAAGTCAAATTCCTTGATCATCAGATAGCAAGACCGGAGAACATTTACTCCATCAAGGAAATAAGACCAACTGTGCAAAGTGTCTCAGTCAATATGAGAGAGAATTTTTTTCCGGGAAGTAAGGATGCCAATGCCTATATTTTCTCAGGATTTCTCGGGTTCTATATTGAATGCAGTGAAGCGGGAACAGGAACACTGAATTTTCCTAACAGCAAATGGAACGGCATATATGGAGACTATAAAATAGATGATGAACTTTATGCTGTCGGAAAAGGTGACAGGAAAAAAGATATCAGACTGAAAAAAGGGAAACAGTTATTTCTGATGAATATCAGTGCCAAGCATGATGACCTGTACTCCCATATGGAGTTCTCATTTAACAGTCCGTTACATTTTTCAGGCTTTTTCACCATAGGACCGACAGAATCCATTAAAAACAGAACAGATGGATTCAACACCATCTATGGCGGTCTTGAAAACTTTGAGCAGATGACAGAACTGAAAGAACATCATAAAAGTATCTTCAGCGATTCGCCAGTGCTTCTAAATTATGAATCAGAGAAAAAGGTTGTTCCTCCTGAATATCTCTTTTTTGATGAATATATCCTGTCACTTGTGGAAAACAAGAAAGTCTGCCTTGAAAAACCGGTTTTATCAGGTGATAACGGTCTTCTTCATGGCAATACACTGCCTACGGTTCTTAAAAAGTCTGAGAATGGGAATGATATTGAAGTGGTCATTGACTTCGGAGACATGTTTGTCGGTAATATTTCCTTCAGTCTTAATGCAAGCGAAGGAACTGTTCTTGATATTTATGGTTTTGAAAACCTGTTTGAGGATGAGATAGATTATACATTTGGCCTGAACAATGGAATCAGATATCTATGCCGAGAAGGGTATCAGCAATATACTACATTGACCAGGCTGGGATTCCGGTATCTGATTCTTACTTTAAGAAAGATGAAAAGTGATTGTGAGTTTTTTGAAATCTTCGTTCATCAGAAAAGTCATCCTGTCGGGAGAAACGGTCATTTCAGATGCAATGATTACCTTATCAATAAGATATTTGAGATTTCGAGAAGGACTCATCAGTTATGCTGTGAAGACACATTTGCCGACAGTCCCACATATGAGCAGGCTTTCTGGGCAGGAGATGCACAGGTTTCAGCCACAGTGAATGCTTACTATTTCGGAGAAAAAGAACTGGTGAGAAACTGTATCAGACAAATTCCTCTTTCAAGAAAATATACGCCTCTTCTTGGGGCACTGATGCCGACCGACTGGGAAACTGCCATTCCGTTATGGACAATGAACTGGATAATCATGGTGGATGAATATGTTTTCAATACAGGAGATGAAAGCGTCATAGCTGAGCTATATGAGCCGATTAAAACCACACTTCTTTATTACTCTAAATTCATTGAAGAGGATGGTGCTTTTAATATTTCCGCATGGAACATGATTGACTGGGCTCCGATGGATATTTACAACCGCGGTGTGATGACAGCACAGCAGGGTGTCCTTGCTCATTGCTTCAGAATTTTAAAGAACATGGCAGAAAAACTCGGAAAATCTGATGTTAAAGTCTATGACCCCATCATCGAAAAACTCCTGTTGTATATTGACAGAAAACTATGGCTGGAAGAAACTTCTGAATTTGCCGATGGTTTTACTCACGAATATGGATTATCTAAAACTGTGGGAATGCAGACTCATATCATGTTATATAAATACAACCTGATTACTGATTCAGTGAAAAAAGAGATTGTCCGTGAAAAACTTTTCAACAGACCGTTTCACTGGTTGGATGTCGGTTCTCCTTTCATGCTTTTTTACCTTTTTGAAATCTGGCATAAAGAAGGACATGATCAGCGGATTTTAAATGAGATCAGTGACCGATGGGGAATGATGCTTAGGTATGATTCATCCACCTGCTGGGAAGTTTTCCCTGGATTCTATGAAAACTCAAGAACCAGAAGTTACTGCCATTCTTGGTCATCTGCACCGGGTTATGTTTTCATCAGATATATTCTGGGATTTTCTCCGGTGGAGCAGGGATTCAAAAAAGTGGAGCTAATCATACCCGAGGTTGACATCAAGTGGTGTGAAGGCAGTGTTCCCACCCCGTTAGGAAGAATTGATGTCTGGTGGAGCAAGGAAAACGGACAGCGTATTTTTAGAGCAAAGGTACCATCGCAGATTGAAATTATAAACGAGAAAAACAGCAGCTGGAAAGTTGTCATAGAAAGGATTTAATCATGTACAGTTGGTTTATCGGATTATCACATATTTATCAGGCGTTATTAGCCACACTTTTCACATGGCTTGTCACTGCGCTTGGAGCAGCACTTGTTTTCTTTTTTAAAACCATTAATAAAACAGCACTCAATTTCATGCTTGGCATTGCTTCGGGGATAATGATAGCGGCTTCTTTCTGGTCTCTGCTGGCACCGGCCATTGACATGGCTTCTGAGTCCAGTGGTGTTCCTTGGCTGGTTGTGGCCATCGGGTTTCTTGCCGGGGGAGCTTTTTTATACATTGCGGATAAAATTCTTCCTCATGTTCATCCGTCAGGACATCATGGAGATCATGAAGGAATCAAGACTTCATGGCAGAGAAGCACATTGCTTGTGCTGTCAATCACCCTTCATAACATTCCTGAAGGATTAGCAGTCGGTGTCGCTTTCGGAGCAGTCGCATCAGGACTTCCTAATGCTTCGATTGCAGGAGCCATTGCACTCGCCATCGGGATTGGAATACAGAATTTTCCTGAAGGAGCTGCCGTGTCAGTCCCGCTTCGGCGTGAAGGTCTTTCCAGAACAAAAAGTTTTCTGTATGGTCAGTTTTCAGGTATGGTGGAACCGATTGCAGGGGTGCTTGGTGCATGGGCAGTCATGTCCATGAGACAGCTCTTACCTTATGCACTGGCTTTTGCTGCCGGTGCCATGATTTATGTGGTAGCTGAAGAACTGATTCCGGAAGGGAAAACCGGAGGGAAATACAGTGATATTGCAACAGTGGGAGTCATGCTTGGCTTTGCCATCATGATGATGCTTGATGTGGCGTTAGGATAAAAAATGACATATGATGTAACCAAAGAGATTTATTTAACAGATAAAAACTGTGACTACTTATCAAAACTGAAAATGTCACAGGCTTTTATTCTGATGCAGGATGTGGCCGAGAAAAGTGCAGTCAGCGCTGGAATGGGCCGTGAAGAAATGATTAAAGACAACCGGTCTTTTGTACTTTCAAGAATGACACTCGAAGTCACAAGAATGCCAGATATTTATGAAACTTTTACTCTATTAACCTGGCCTAAGGGAATGATGAAAATGTTTTATCTCAGGGATTATCTTTTCTCAAAAGGAGATGAGCCTCTGATCAAAGCGCGTGCGGTATGGGCTGTCCTGGACCTTAAAACAAGAAAACTGGTAGTGGATAAAAAAGGAACAGCGATTTTTGACATTGATGAAAAAAGAGCATCGCTTGATTATGTTCCGGGGAAGATAAGAAGTGATGAACCAGGTGAATTTGTCGGAGAGGTCAATGCTACATATTCGCTGACAGATCCGAATGGTCACATAAACAACACACGTTATATTGAATGGATTTATGACTATTTGCCTGATGGATTTCTTGAAAAGCATATTTCTTATAGGGTAGACATCAACTATATCAATGAGGCATATTATAAAGATAAAATTAAAATTTACTGTTTTTCGGGAGAAAATATCATTATTGAAGGCAGAGTATCGGATAAGGTTTGCTTTTTAGCACAGTTTAGTAAGTTGGAGTAGAGGAGAGAGTATCATGTATGAAATCAGTCAATTCAATAAAATAGCCAAAGAAGGGATCAAGCTTTTACCAGGAGACCGGTATAAGGTCGGAGAAAGCAGTGCTGATTCAAATGCCATTCTGATCAGAAGTTATAAGCTGACACCGGAGGAAATCGGCAAAAATGTGCTTTGCATTTCTCGTGCAGGCGCAGGAGTCAATAATATTCCTGTCAAATACTGCAGTGAGCGCGGCATTGTAGTCTTCAATACACCGGGAGCCAATGCGAATGCGGTCAAGGAACTGGTGATCTGCGGATTACTTTTAGCATCCAGGGATATCGCCGGCTCCATTGAGTTTGCAAAAACATTAAAGGGGCAGGAAAAAATAAATGAGCTGGTGGAAAGCAGCAAATCACTTTTTTCAGGAGTAGAAATTGCCGGAAAGACCCTGGGAATCATTGGACTGGGTGCAATCGGGGTCATGGTAGCCAACTGTGCGAGTGCCATGAATATGGAAGTCATCGGATATGATCCCTATCTGTCTGTAGACTCAGCATGGGGTTTATCCAGAAAAGTGAAGAAAGCTAAAAGTCTGGACGAGCTGTATCAGAATTCTGATTATGTCACGATTCATGTTCCTCTGATTGAAAGCACAAAGCATATGATTAATGATGACAGCATAGGTAAAATGAAGAAAGGAATCAGAATCCTTAATTTTGCCAGAGGCGAGCTCGTAAATAATACATCAGTTCTTAAAGCGGTCAGAGAGGGGAAAGTTGCAAGATATATCTCGGATTTTCCTTCAGAAGAGCTGATAGGTGAAAAAAATATCATCTGTATCCCTCATCTTGGCGCCAGCACCTATGAAAGTGAAGTCAACTGTGCAGTCATGGCAGTCAGAGAAGTGAAGGATTTTCTTGAAAACGGGAATATCACCAATTCTGTTAATATGCCTGGCTGTCAAATGGACCGGACATCTGATGTCAGAATCACAGTCATTCATAAAAACATTCCTAATATGCTGGGGCAGATTTCAACCACATTAGCGAAAGAAAATATCAATATTCTCAATATGACAAATAGAGGAAGAGAAGAGTTTGCCTATACCCTATTAGATATCAGCAGCGATGTGAATGATAAGATACTGGAAAAACTTAATGCGATTGATGGTGTCTTGAGAACAAGATTAATTAAATAAATAACAAATAATGGAAAATATATTTTAAAAACAGTCTGAAATGGCTGTTTTTTGGTGTAAATTTAAAAAATTCAATT
>JAFGUQ010000083.1 GCA_016938455.1 Clostridia bacterium | reverse complement strand
TTACATATGCCCAGAAAAGTTGTATTTTAATCAAGTAAAAAAATATTTTAAAAAGGAGTTTTATGAAATAATTGAAAGACACGACAAAAAGAGGAAAATTAAAGCTTTACGGGTTCAATAATCTGACAAAGACCTTAAGTTTTAATATTTATGACATTTGTTTCACCAGAAATGAACAGGAAAAAAAGGCGTACATCGAATATATTGATGAACAATTCAACTCCGATAGGCTGATGAAAATTTTAAATGATGTCGCTAACAATATCGGAGCACATATCTTAAACATATCTAAGCAGGATTACATTCCTCAAGGGGCCTCAGTTACCATTTTAATATCTGAAGAAGAAGTTCCTTTATACGTACTTGACCAGTCGTGCAATAAAGGTGCTGATTTTAATCTGCCTAGCCATATCGCAGGTCATCTTGATAAAAGTCATCTGACTATGCACTCATATCCTGAAAGCCACCCACAAGGCGAAATCAGTACTTTCAGGGTAGATATTGAAGTGTCAACCTGTGGCAGAATATCTCCCCTTAAATCGCTTGAATATCTGATTAACAGCTTTGATTCGGATATTATTATAGTTGATTACAGAGTCAGAGGGTTTACCAGGGACCTTGATGGAAGTAAATGTTTTATTGATCATAAAATCAACTCAATTCAGAACTTCATTTCCAAGAAAATCAAAGAAAAATATGATATGATTGATGTGAATGTTTATCAGGAAAACATTTTCCATACCAAAATGATGCTGAACAGTATCAATCTTGACAATTATCTGTTCAATATCAATGAAGAAGACCTTACGATTAAAGATGCAAAAATAATCAGAAAGAAAATCGATAAGGAAATGAAAGAAATTTATTACGGAAAGAATTACTAGAGGGAAAATTAATGGAACTATGGTACACAGAAGAACAGACACCGAATGTCAGATTTTCAATGAGAATAAAGGAACATCTATATCACGAGATAAGTCCTTTTCAGGAAATTGATTTTTTTGATACATATGAGTTCGGCAGACTATTTACACTTGATGGAATTATCATGGTGACTGAAAAAGATGAGTTTATTTATCATGACATGATTTCACATGTGCCAATGGCAGTCAATCCTTCAATCAAGAATGTTCTTGTCATCGGAGGTGGTGATGGCGGAACTGTCAGGGAGCTTTGCCGATACAAAACAATTGAAAGAATCGACATGGTCGAAATTGATGAAAGAGTTGTCAGAATGTGTCAGCAGTACTTTCCTCAGACTGCATGTGAGCTTGAAGATGAAAGAGTATCATTGTATTTTGAAGACGGCATCAGCTTTGTCAAGAATTCAAAAACAAGCTATGATTTGATTCTGGTTGATTCTACCGATCCCATTGGTCCAGGAGAAGGACTTTTTACTTATGATTTTTATCAGGACTGTTTTAACCGATTAACAGAAGAAGGAATTCTGATAAATCAGCATGAATCTCCTTATTACCCTGTCAATGCCAGAGAAATGGTTAAAGCTCATAAAAAAATTGATACATTGTTCCCTGTTTCGATGGTTTACCAGTTTCATGTCCCCACTTACCCTTCCGGACACTGGCTTTTCGGTTTTGCTTCAAAAAAATTCAATCCTGTAAATGAAATTGATTTTACAAAATGGAACAGTTTGAATCTTAAAACGAAATATTATAATCCAGAGCTTCATGTTGGATGCTTTGCACTGCCAAACTATGTAAAGGAGTTATTAAATGATTAATAAAAACTTCAAATCAATTTTTCAGACAACAGATTTCAGCTATAAAGCTGCGGATGTTGTCATTTTCGGTGCCCCTTTTGACGGGACGACATCATTTAAACCCGGAACAAGATTCGGCCCGAATGCTATTCGATATGATTCATATGCCATTGAATATTATAGTCCCTATCTTGACCGGGAATTAAGTGAGGTTAAGATCTATGACAGCGGAGACATTGATATTCCACTTGGCAACACTAAGAAAATCCTTGATCTTTTCGGTAAATATCAGAGAAAGCTGCTGGCTGATAACAAGCTACCGGTCTGTCTTGGAGGCGAGCATCTTATTTCTCTTCCTTTGATTCATGAGACTTTCAGGAAATATCCTGATCTTGTTGTCATCCATTTTGATGCACATACTGATTTAAGAGATGAATTTTTTCAGGAAAAGCTATCTCATGCCACTGTGTTAAGAAGAGCTCATGACTTTCTTGGGGATGGCAGAATCTACCAGTATGGAATCCGTTCGGGAGACAAAAGTGAATTTAAATGGGCTGAATCACATGTGAAAATGAACAAGTTCAATTGTGACAGCTTACAAAAAGATGTTGAGGAAATTGGAAACAGACCTGTTTACATAACCATCGACCTTGATATTCTGGACCCGTCAGTTTTTAAAGGAACCGGAACACCTGAGCCAGGTGGTATCACATTCAAAGAGCTTCTCAATGCAATTTATACTTTAAAGCCTTTGAATGTTGTTGCGGCAGATATGGTTGAACTTGCTCCCAATTATGATACTTCAGGGGTGTCAACAGCGGTGGCAATCAAAACATTGAGAGAATTAATTTTAACGATTGGATAAGGTGATATTATGAAACATTACATGCTTGATACTTATAACTGCTTTAGAACAAGACTTGAAGATCTGACACTGATTTATGAGATGCTTGAGAAAATTCCATTTGAACTTGGACTTAAAGCTACAATGCCTCCGTTTATTCAGCCCTATTTTAATGGGGTCATTCCTGAAGACTGCGGAATCAGTGCCTTTGTTTTATTGAAAGGCGGACATTTTACTATTCATACATTTTCATATAGAGAATGCTATTTCATTGATTTCATGTGCGAACAGGACTTTGATGAATATAAGCTGACAAAATTGATTAAAGAGATATACCCAAGCTCAAAAAGTAATCTCTATCTGATTGACAGAGATACTAAATTCATCAAAGAAGAGATTTTTGATGAATATGATACTAAAAGTGATTTCGGGCCGCATGTTTTTCTTGAAATCAAACCAAACAGAAAAATTGATATGGACTATCTGTTCAATACATTAGATAAAATGCCGCAGAAAATTAACATGACACCTATCATGAGACCTTATGTCATCAAGAACACCTATGAAGAGGATACCATTTATTCTGCATTGACCATGATTGCAGAAAGTCATATAAGCCTTCATTACTTTGAAAATGCTAATAAACTATATTTTGATATTTTCTCATGTAAGTTTTTTGATGAAAGTTTTGTTATTCCTGAGATCATCAGTATTCTTGGAGGAGATTCTTCACAGAAATATACACTGATTTCCAGAGGAAGCAAATATAATTTCAACAGAAAAACCTGCGAAACCAAGATTAAATATGCTACCCAGTGGCATTTACCTTAACCGTGAATTGACGAAAAGAATAATTATATTATAATTTATGATAAACATGTATATAGGAGAAAACAATGATTAAAGAAATAAGAACCAGATTTGCTCCCAGTCCGACTGGAGTAATGCATATCGGTAATTTAAGGTCAGCTTTATATGAGTACCTGGTCGCTAAAAAAGAAAATGGAAAATTTGTACTGAGAATTGAAGACACAGATCAGGAGCGTTTTGTTGATGGAGCGACTGAAATCATTTATAAAACACTTTCAATGTTCAATATCATTCACGATGAAGGACCTGATGTCGGCGGGCCTTATGCTCCTTATGTTCAGTCAGAAAGAAAAGATACCTATCTCCCCTATGCCGAAAAGCTGGTGAAAAGCGGACATGCTTATTATTGTTTCTGCACTAAAGAAAGATTAGATCACAAGAGACATGAAGCTGAAACTAATAAGGAGCAATATAAATATGACCGCCACTGTCTTTCTTTATCTGAAGAAGATATAAAAATGAAATTGAAAGACCAGCCATATGTCATCAGGCAGAAAATGCCTGAATCCGGACAGTTAATTTATGAAGACAGCGTTTTTGGAAAACTCACATTTGAAAATGATACTTTAGAAGATCAGGTATTGATTAAATCAGACGGATTCCCTACCTATAACTTTGCGAATGTCATTGATGATCATCTGATGAACATCACTCATGTGGTCAGAGGAAGCGAATATCTTTCTTCAACACCTAAATACATTCATCTTTACCATGCTTTCGGATGGGAGGTCCCTGTTTTTGTGCATCTTCCCCTGATAGTAAAGGAAGGCGGGAAAAAGATGTCCAAAAGAGAAAATGATGGTGTCATCAGTATATTAATAGACAACGGTTACCTTCCTGAAGCTATTTTAAACTATATTGCCCTCTTAGGATGGAGCCATGGTGATTCAGAAGAGTTCTTCACTTTAAAAGAACTTGAGAAAGAATTTGATATTAAAGGAATCAGTAAATCCCCCTCAATTTTTGATGAAGCCAAATTAAAATGGATGAACAGTGAATATATCAGAAAAATGACAGAAGAACAGTTTTATGAAATTGCAAAACCAAGGATTGAGAATATTCTCGGAAATAGTCTTGATAGTAAAAAGATTGCAGTTATTCTGCAGAAAAGAACTGAAGTCCTGACAGATATTGAAAGCAATATCGATTTCTTCAAAGCTGTACCTGAATATGATATAAGCTTGTATACTCATGTGAAAATGAAGTGTGATGCTTCTGTAGCCAGCCAGATTTTACCAAAAGTAAGAGATGAACTTCAGAATCTTGAAGTATGGGAGCATGATGCAATATATCAGACTATGGCAGATCTTGCAAAAGCCATTAATGAAAAAAACGGCAAGGTAATGTGGCCTGTCAGAGTCGCTTTGACTGGAAAAGAAATCACTCCCGGCGGAGCGATTGATATTGCCGATATATTGGGGAAAAACGAAACCATTTCACGTCTTGAAAATGCTATTTTAAAGCTTGATAAACTTTATTAGAACTGATTTCAAGAACTTTTGGTTAAGATAGAGAAAGGATAAACATGCCTTTAGATTATCATCAGCTTCCTCCTATTGCGAGAGACTTTCTCTCCTATATGGAAACGATACGAAATAAATCATATAATACAGTAAAAGAATATTACTATGATTTGAGAATGTATTTTCGATATATTTTGAAGTATGTATATAATCAGGAAGAAGTGTTTGATAAGATAAAAACTGAAACGGTCACTATCAAACAGCTTGAAGATATAACCCTTTCTGATTTGTATTCATTCATGACCTATCTTTCCCGTGAAAGAAAATCATCACCGAGAACAAGAGCCAGAAAAGTAGCTACTCTTAAATCTTTTTATAAATATATGCAGACGAAAGCAAAAGTACTTAAAAAGAATCCTGCTGCCGAACTTGATTCACCAAAAATAATCAAGGATCTGCCTAAATATCTTGATTTGCAGGAATGCAGGAATCTTTTAAGTGTCATTGACGGAAAACATATGGAAAGAGATTATGCCATTATTACGCTGTTTTTAAACTGCGGGCTTCGTATTACTGAATTAATCAGCATTGATATGGACAGAATTAAAAATGATACATTGACTATTGTCGGAAAAGGAAATAAGGAAAGGACCATTTATTTAAATAATGCCTCACTTTATGCCATTAAGAATTATATGCAAGTCAGACCTGCTGAAAATGTAATTGACAAGAAAGCGCTGTTTTTAAGTGAAAGAAAGTTAAGAATCAGCAGAAAAACAGTTCATGTGATGATAAAAAACAATCTTCTTAAAGCTGGACTTGATACTAATAAATATTCAGCACATAAGCTTAGACATACTGCTGCTACTTTAATGTACCGCTATGGTCAGGTGGATATAAGAACGCTTCAGAAAATACTGGGACATGAGAGTATCTCTACCACCGAAATCTATACTCATGTAGATAATACGCAGCTTCGTGAAGCCACACAAAAAAACCCGCTGGCAAATATTAATGACGGCAAAGATAAATAACCTTTCCCTTTCATAACACCTGAATCTAATTTACATAAGCAGTGAAAATATCAAAATCTGCTAATTTGATATATTGGAGAAGAACATGAGGATTAAAAAATTCATTACAGTTTCAACCTTGATTCTGTTTATATTTTTAGGTATTTCAGGTTTTATACTGATTACCTATATCAATTCACAGGAAATGAGAGTGGTCAATTTGCTGAACAATCCAGACAGTGTGTACTCTGAAACCGGACATGATTCGTCAGGATTCGAATCATCATGGATCAATTATCCTGATGCGTTTAATTTCATTGTTTTCGTGAAAGATGTCAGCAGCTGGAACACCGATGCCATGATGGTCGTCAATTATGCCCCTTCAAAGAAAAGTATCAGTGTAATGTCTCTTCCAAGAGATATTGTCTATCGGACACTGACTACAAAGGACAAAAACGGTAACTTCGAAAAAATCAAAATCAACTCACTGTATAAAAGTGAAGTTGACAAAGCGATTAATGCCGGATTGGATATTAGAACAGGAGCTGAAAATGCGGTCAGATTATTTGAAAGCCATTTTAAGATTAATACAAAGTATTATGTGGTACTGGATTTGTCAATTTTCAGAGAAGTCATTGACCAATTAGGCGGAGTGGATTTCAATATACCTGTTGATCTTAATTATGATGATCCGACACAGGACCTTCATATTCACTTCAATAAAGGCATGCAGCATCTTACTGGTCAAAAAGCTGAAGAGTTTTTAAGGTATCGGTACCCCAGTGACAAAATCTATACAGATGAACTGAATGCCATTTATCCGGGTCAAGGTTCGGATATCGACAGAATTGCAATGCAACAGGCTTTTTTGAAAGAATTAATCAGACAGAAAAGCACTTTCATCTACTATACTAAAATTTCAAGTATCCTTGATGTTGTCTATGATAAAGTAGAAACGAACATTGATTTGAATTCCATTTTAGATCTTTTGAAATATATCCCTTCTTTCAATATGGATGCCATTTCATGGTATATCATTCCAGGTAAAATAATCGGTAATGATTAT
>JAFGUQ010000082.1 GCA_016938455.1 Clostridia bacterium | reverse complement strand
TTTTGAAATGGTGCTGTTAATATGTGGGTGAAAAATTAAATATCGTTCTCACACAGACAATAGACATAGCATGATGACATCGTATTAATCACTGTAAGAGAACACAGAATGTGCGTATAAAGCCGCTGATATGGAGCGGAAGTCTCTACCAGATGACCTTAAATCGTCTGACTACGGACATTCATCATAAGACTTTTTTATTTTTATTTAAAAAATAATTAAAGCTGGTGAATGTTCACCGGCTTTTTTTGTTTTCAGGAGGATTGAATGATCGACAGGTATATGACAGAGGAAATGAGTAAACTATGGAGTGAACATGGAAAATTTGAGGCTTTTACAGAGATAGAACTTCTCGTGTGTGAAGCGTGGAATAAGTTCGGTAAGATATCTGATCAGGATTTAAAGATAATAAGAGATAAAGCTGATTTCCAGATTGAGAGAATTGTTGAGATTGAAAAGATAACTAATCATGATGTTATAGCATATGTTGAGAATGTTGCTGAAAATATTGGTCCGGAAGGCAGATTTGTGCATATGGGTCTCACTTCTTCAGATGTAGTTGATACATCTCTTACTCTGAGAATGGCTCGATCACTGAAGATCATCCGGGAGGAACTTGAAAATTTTATTTCTCTTCTTAAAGAAAAGATAAATGAACATAAAAATACTGTATGCCTCGGAAGAACTCATGGTATCGGTGCCGAACCGACGACTTTCGGAATGAAGCTTGGTATATTCTTTGAGGAAGCTAAAAGAAATCTTGCAAGAATTGATCAGGCTTATGAGAATATACGAGTTGGCAAGCTTTCTGGAGCTGTCGGCACTTACTCGAATATTGATCCGTTTATTGAAAAATATACATTGAACGCTCTTGGTCTAAAGACCTGTGAGATCTCGACTCAGGTGATACAGAGAGATAGAATAGCTCAGGTGATGTTTGTGCTTTCTCTTATAGGAGCTGGAATTGAAAAAATAGCACTTGAAGTCAGACATCTTCAGAGAACAGAAGTCAGAGAAGCTCAGGAGGGTTTCAGAAAAGGTCAGAAAGGAAGTTCTGCAATGCCGCATAAGAAAAATCCTATTCTTTCTGAAAGATTATGTGGAATGTCAAGAATTCTCAGAGCAAATCTTTCTACTGCAATGGAAAATATAGCATTATGGCATGAAAGAGATATTTCTCATTCTTCAGTTGAAAGAGTAACAATCCCTGACACATTTCATCTGACTCATTATATGCTGAAAAAAGTGAGAAATCTTATATCAGGGCTTATTGTCAACAAAGAACGGATGATGCAGAATATTGAAAATATGAATGGTCTGATCTTTTCTCAGAAAATCCTTTTAGCTATTGTTGATAAAGGTATTGCAAGAGATAAGGCTTATGTCATGGTACAGAGAAATGCAATGAAATCATGGGAAAATAATACAAGTCTTCTGGAAAATATGAAAAATGATGAAGAAATAATGGAGCTGTTTTCAGATAAAGAGCTTGAAAGTAAATTCAATCTTGAGGATTATCTTAGAAATATAGACTATGTCTATGAAAAAATGGGGGTTTAGATGAGTGATCTGAAAAAACTTTATGAGGGAAAAGCAAAGATCATCTATGAAGGTCCGGCTGAAAATGAAGTCTTTATCTATTTCAAAGATGATACTACTGCTTTTAACGGAGAAAAGAAAGAAGTGATAACTGAAAAGGGAGAGATAAATTTTAGAATTACAAGACTTATCTTTCAATATCTTCAAAAAAATGGTGTTGAGACTCATTATCTTAAACCTGTTGATGAAAGGACAGTACTTGCAAAAAAACTGAAAATAATACC
>JAFGUQ010000081.1 GCA_016938455.1 Clostridia bacterium | reverse complement strand
GTGACAAAAGTATTTTGGAGATGAATATGATATTAGAAAACAAGAAATATTCTATTATGGATGTGATAAGAATAGCATTTCGATGTGATGCTGTTTTTTCGTCATTAATTGCATTGAAAGTGATTATATCAGGGCTAGTTCCTACTTTGCAGATTATTGTCACTGCCAATTTTGTTGATATGGCCATTAGAATTGTCAATGACAAGTTGCCTATCAATAACATTTATCCTTCCATTATTTTCATTGTTCTTTTAATTGGATTCCAGTGGTTATCTGATGATTTAAATAAACTTTCCATCATCAGGTTTGAAATGACTTTAAAAGAAAAATTCAGAACTGCAATTACTGAGAAAAGGTCTCAGCTTGATTATAAGCATATCGAAAATCATGAAGCCTGGGATTTAATTTCAAGAGTATCTAAGAATCCCGAGAACACCATTTCAAGAGCCTACAGGAATTTACTGGATATTTTATCATTGTTTCTGAAAATAGGAGGGATTCTTCTTGTCCTGATTACACAAGTTTGGTGGGTGGCATTAGTTATTGTTGCAGTTTCTGTTCCTCTGTTCTATCTGGCAGTTAAAAGCGGTAAAGCGAACTATGAAGCTAACAGAGAAGCCACAAAATATAAAAGAAAACATGAATATCTTACTAAAGTGCTGACTGAACGAGAAGCTGTCAATGAGCGAGAATTGTTTGGATTCACGAATAAATTAAATGAAGCATGGTCTTTCCAGTATAATGCTGCCAGGACAATTGAAGTCAAAACGAAAAAGAAATGGTTTATTAAAATGAAGACAGGTAGTCTGATCACTGCTTCTATCTCAATTATCATCATTTTCATTCTACTGAATCCAGTCATCAATGGCATTATTTCAGTGGGAATGTTCATTTCACTGGTAGACGCTGTTTTTAACATGGTGCAAATGATGTCATGGCAATTGACTTCTAATTTTGACCAATTGGCCACTCATAAAGAATACATGAATGACTTAAGTGCTTTTTCTGCTTTGAGTGGTTCTGTGAAAGCCGGTGAGCCACCTTCAACAACCAATATGGAGTTTGAGACACTTGAATTCATCAATGTGAAATTTAAATATCCCGGTACTGATTTCTATGTTTTAAACGGCTTGTCATTTAAAATAGAAAAAGGAAGGCATTTCGCTTTTGTAGGTATTAACGGAGCAGGCAAGACCACCATCACCAAGCTGATTACAGGTTTATACGATGAATTTGAAGGTGAAATTTTAATCAACGGGACAAGCATCTCATCATATGACAAGGCTGAGTTGAAATCATTTTATTCTGTGGTTTATCAGGATTTTGCCAAATATTCCATTTCTGTCAGAGATAATATTGCCATAGGAAATGTAAACCAGATGGGTAATGCGGTTATTGAAGAGAATATTAAAGTGATCATAAGTGAATTGGATCTAAAAGATGCCATCAACAAGTTTCCTGATGGGTTAAATACTTTTCTTGGGAAAATTAAAAAAGATGGTATGGATATCTCAGGGGGAGAATGGCAGCGGTTAGCTATGGCCAGAGCCATCATTAGTGAAGCTCCCTTTAGAATACTTGACGAACCGACCGCAGCCCTTGATCCAATCAGTGAAAGCAGGTTATATGAACAATTTGAAAATATCAGTAAAGAAAAAACGACACTTTTCATCAGTCATAGGCTTGGCTCTACCAAACTTGCTGATATCATTTTTGTTCTTAGCAATGGCTCAATTGCGGAAAGCGGAACACATGATGAATTAATGGATAATGATGGCATCTATAAAGAGATGTATCAGAGTCAAAGGAGCTGGTATAAATGAGTGAAAAAAACATGAAAAAAAAAGATATTTCTTTTTTGAGATTATTGATTAAACTATTTCCAATGATGTTTAAAGCCGCTCCCGTTATGTTTTTAGCTGTCAATATTGTGGCAATCGTCCATGGTACTTCCTTTGCAGTCATTACTTTGTTTACACAGAAATTTTTTGATTCAGTTACTAAAGCTGTTGCATTAGAGACAAGCATCAGGACAGTCATTCTCCTTGGACTGGCACTTGGTGGAGTAACTATCGGTTCACAACTATTGAATGGATTTCATAATTTCATCTATAACCCGCTGGAAACCAAAATTGCAGGACGCTTAATGATGATGATCCATCAAAAAGCATCATTGATCGAGCCGATTGAATATGAAAGAACTGAAACACTGGATGATATCAATAAAGCGAAACAAGGGATGAACAACAGCACAGGATTAATCCTTCAGGTGACAAATATTTTTACCTTTTATTTACCATATTGTATTTTCATGACAGTATACCTATATAAGCTGAAACCAATTCTTGCCATATCACTGGTCATTGTTTTCATACCTCTTTTTATTACACAATTAGTGAGAGGAGCTGTGTTTAACAAACTTGAAGATCAGGCTGCCCCTGTTAGAAGAGAGTTCGAATATTATGAAAGCTGCATTGGTGACCGTGAATATTTCAAGGAAACATATATATTAGGTGCAACAAGATTTTTCAAGAATCTCTATTCGGTAACACTTAAACTGCTTAACAGGAAAATCTGGGAAGCTGAATACAAAACCGTACGAATTGAATTTTCCATGCGTATACTAACACTTTTAGGATACTTTGCAATTCTTTATATGCTGATGGATGCTCTATTAAAGGGGGAAATCAGTGTCGGCGCTTTTGCAGCAGTATTTACATCCATTGGTATGATGTTTGGAATGCTTGAGGAAATTGTATGCAGACATATGGGATACATGACAAAAAACCTGGGGACAGTCAGAAATTTTGTAAGGTTTCTGGACCTTCCAGAAAGATCAGGAGTAGAAAAAAGTATCAATCCTTCCAGAGGGATTTCCATAAAAAACATCTCGTTCAGATATCCAGGTGCCAGCGAAGACTCAATCAAGGAGGTATCTCTTGAAATTAAACCTGAAGAAACCATTGCCATTGTAGGTGAAAACGGTGCTGGTAAAACTACACTAGTCAAACTGCTTACTGGAATTTTCGTACCTGATAACGGAGATATTTTAATTGATGGTCAGAATACCAAAGAAACTTCATCGCACTCAATTTATCAGGCAGTGTCTGGTGTTTTCCAGAATTATCAGAAATATCAGATGACATTATCAGATAACATCAGTATTAGTGACATAGAAAACCTGAACGAAACTGAAGAGAACATTGACTTATCAGCCAAGAAATCTGATTTGAGCGTGGAAGATGAGAGTTTCCCTGATGGTTATGATACAATGCTTTCAAGGGAATTTGACGGGGTAGACCTTTCGGGTGGGCAGTGGCAGAGAGTAGCAATTGCCAGAGGGTTCTATAAAGAGCATGATATGGTAGTACTTGATGAACCGACGGCTGCCATTGATCCGTTTGAGGAAGCGAAAATCTATAAGAAATTCATTGAGATTTCAAAGAATAAGGTTTCAGTCATTGTCACACACAGGCTTGGATCTGCGAAAACAGCGGATCGCATTATTGTCATGGATAAAGGAAAGATAGTAGATATCGGAAGTCATGAAGAACTGATTATGAGTGATAACTTGTATTCGAAAATGTTTAAAGCTCAAGCAAAATGGTAT
>JAFGUQ010000080.1 GCA_016938455.1 Clostridia bacterium | reverse complement strand
ATTTTTTGTCAAATAACATTTTTATTCATACATAATAAAAAGACCAGTTTCCAAATTGTAAAACATGGTCTTTTTCAGTGGTCTCGAGAAAACAGGGTTTTCATACCGGGACTGGTTTTCGGTACTGAAAAACAGATCTTTCAGATATTATGTCCTGATTTTCATCTTTTCTCAGATGGCCATTGATATTACCATGGCTATCGCTGTCTTTTATTTAGGTGTGTCCTTACAGAAAGACTACCTCTTTGTTCCGTCCATGGCAGCGATACTGATAGTTCAGCTCATATTCATCATCATATTCTCCATGATGGCACAGAAGTACAGTAAAAAGATTCCTGGCCTTATTTCAGCATCTGTCTGGATTGCAGCTAATATCCTCATATTTACATTTACAAAGCAGACTCCTGATGTCCTGGTGGTAGCCATTTGTGCATTAATCGGTGTAGGTGCAGCAGGGTGCAACATGATGTCCTGGTCAATTCTTCCTGATATCTCTGATGTAGATGAATTGATGACAGGGAAACGAAGAGAAGGTCTGTATTCAGGAGTGTCAACATTTTTAAGGAAACTATCAGGCGGAATCGCCGTAGGGAGTATCGGATTTATGCTGGATATCATCAGATACAGTGATCAGGCAGTGACTTCAGGGAATATTGAGCCGATTACATTCTATGGTATCAAAATCATATTCTGTCTGATTCCAGCACTGTTCCTCATTGTCATGCTGTTTGCTTTACGAAAATATAAGCTGGGGAAAAAAGAGTTTATCATCTTACACGATGCCCTCGGCTTTATTAAGAGCGGAGAAGGTACAGTCGAGCTTAATGACTATCAGATAGAGGTGTGTGAACAGATCACCGGCATAAAGGTAAAAGATTTTTATGGTAAA
Source organism: Clostridia bacterium (assembly GCA_016938455.1). Classification (GTDB taxonomy): domain Bacteria; phylum Bacillota; class Clostridia; order DUPQ01; family DUPQ01; genus JAFGUQ01. The sequence goes on along the minus strand of JAFGUQ010000080.1, from coordinate 22,070 downwards.
CCGGCATCATCTTAAAAAGTATCTTCCCATTTAATCCAGAGTGAAGCGACACTGTCCCAGCTGTAGTCGTTTTGCATAAACATGCCTTCCGGTGCACTGAAAAGAGTTTTACTTTCAAAATCAAGTCTGGTTCCTGCTAAAAGACCAAAACTGTTTTCATTCCCTTTTTCGACAAAGGAAAAGACACTGTCTGTTTCCATAGTATCATATGACACCTTACTGCGGTCATAACTGTATGTCGGACGGTTTATACTGTTTCTTTTTCCAAGCTCATCTTTGCTTTTAAAACAAAGATGATATTCTGACTCGGAAGATGTGACACATATACTGATACCATCATCTTCCTGATAAGTGATTTTTGCATCAATTCTGTCATTCATGCAGTCATCCGGACAGAGCAGTGTAACGAAATAAGTATGAGCACCTGTAAACATATCCTGATTAGCAAAACGGTAAAGTGCAGTTTCTTCAGTATAACTTCGACCAACTGTTTCTGTACCTGTCTTAAAGCTGTTTCCGATGTAGCGGATATGAAGTTTTCCACCCTTGTTCGGAATTTTTGTGACAAATTCATCTGAACCGATGAAATCATAATTGGTCAGGTAACTGTTTTCATCAAGTTTTTCACAGTTTCCTCCGAAGAAAATCGGTGAGTACATGAAACTGCCATCGCTGGTCACTCCCATAGTATCAACAATCAGAAATATTCTCTCTCGTTTGAAATAACAGATGCTTCTGTCCCAGATGGTCTGATAATCTAAAATATGATTTCTTGTGCGGCTGACATCAAGGTGGCTGAAATTACTGAAGTATACTTTTTCAGTACGGGTTCTCTTGTAGTCTCCACCATCGTTGAGATAGGTGAAAAAAGGTTGATTTTCCATGAATCTGCCGCGGCGGACAACAACACTGTTATGGAAATAATCAGCTCTCCATTCACCATCCCTGAATAGACGCCAGCGATAACCGCCATCATGAAGCATCACAATTCCGTTATGCTCGTAATGACAGATGGAGTTTTCATCTGAATGACCATGATGAGTCTTTTCAGAATGAACAGGGATGGTATTTCTCAGATAATACTGTCCTAGGCGGTTTGTTGCAGTTTCATCACGATAGTTAAGTAAGAGGTAAGTATCGTTTTCATTGACACCGCTCCTGAAAATGATCTTCTTTCCGATGGTATCACAAAGAGCTTCTTCACTTTTGTAATCAGGTTTCAGCGGGAGGACAGTATCATCCGCCCATAGATAAGCTTCCACAAAGGAATGAGCCATTTTAAGTGTCAGCGGTGCGGTACCCGGATCAAGTTCTGAAAGAACACTGAACATCTTTTCTGCAGCATATTTATAATGTCCGTTTTGATAAATGGCAGCCAGTCTTTCCAGGCAGCTGACATACAGCCCCCAGACCGTTCCATAGCGTCCATCACCGAATTCCGGATAAATACCGGAAGGAGGCAGCATATGTGAAAAGAATTCAGCATAGTATTTAATCATAGGACTGTCGAAAAGATCTTTTCTTTCGCAGTTTTCTTCGTAAACAAAAATTGCATTCAGCCATACAGGATGATAGGTTGAACCATCTTCAATCGTCCATTTTCCAAAACTTTCTTCCATAAGATATTCACCCATTTTTTTCCATTTGGAGGAGTGGCGGTTATCGGGAAAATATTTTGATGCAAGTAATAGATTCATGGCACGGACAACAGCACGGTTATGTGATCCCCACTCAGGGAAAGCAAAAATCGGTTCGATGGCTTCTTCAACATTTTGAGCGATAGTATGGTGCTCTTCTTCAGTAAAAACACCACTTTCTTTAAGCATGATATAGGTTCGGATATAGACATTAGGCATAAACATGTAGTCCATGACTTTAAATGAAAACTGATTATTGAAATCTGACATCTCTTCAAAAGCTTTTTTATTACAGCCAAGATCGAGAAGTGCTTTTTTAGATCGCCTGGCATAATCAATATCACCGCTTACCTGATATTGCAGAGCGTCAACCATAGCAAGATATACCAGATTGGCTAATGGACTGTTATTCTTTATCTCAATGGCTCTCGACACCGCTTGGCTTACATTTTCTTCATAGTTAATATGATATTGATCAGCAATTTTTTTGGCATAGGCGAAATATTTCTCTTTCATATTCATGCTCCTTGATGTTGATGAAAAAATTATAGATTAATAAAGTATAAAAGACAATAGATTACATAAAATACAGTAGAATGCCTATTATTTACTCCATTGATAATATAATCAATGCATTTTGCCAGAGAACTAATAAAGTGATATAATTTCTGCATAGATTATCTTTTGTTCAGGAGGTGGTCTTCGTGAAATCAAACAAAAAAATGATAATTATCATAGCAGGAATAGCTGCTGTATTAATCATTGTGGTTATTGGAGTTCTTCTAGCTGGTAAGAAAGAGCATATTGCAGATAAATCATCAACACCAGAAAATACTGCTCAGATGACACCTCAACCGTCTGAATCACTGGAACCCGAAAAAACTGAGGTGACTTATGAGTTTGAACCCGAAGAACCGGCTCAGGTGTGGATCTTTCCGTCATATAATGAATTCTCTGAATGGACTACTCCTATGCCATTCATCAATCCGATGGGTAATGAAGAAAATTATTCATCAATTGAATTAAATGAACGAAGCTATTACAGATTTCAGTATGCCAATAATACGAATGCACTGGTGGAAAGAGATGTGTTTGGTGACAGATGGTTTTTGCAGATTCCTTTTAATGATAATAAATCTGAAGAAGAGAACAGGCAGTTTGTCTATGATATCGAAAGCTATATAAAAACCGGAAATGGCAGCATCATGGGTTATTATGAGGACAGTATTGTTTTCATCATGACTGACCAGAACAATGTCCGCTGGTGGGCAGAAGCAATGGTGGACTATGATCAGATTCTTTTGAACATAGTGAAGCAGGATGAACTGCAGGTCGGGCAGACCATTGTTATCAATACAGCGGATTATGAAGATAATGTGGTCAGATTTGCCTCTTACAATCCAGGAGATGAATATCAGTCCATGTATCTTGAGTTTGACAGTGGAGAAGTCAGCTTTGATATCTATACCGATAACAGCTATGGTGATTATGTGCGCAGTTACAGGACCACTGATACTGTGTATGATGCACTGGGAACTTCATTTTATTATGACAGCATCATGTATGATCCCGGATTCAGCAACTGGGAAGTCACATGGTATGATTCTGATGTGACAAGTGAGATAAGAATCACTCTTGAAAAAACCGGCACTATACCTGTGGTGAAATATGCTGAACCGCTTGGTGCTATCAAAGTCAGTTCCGAAAACGTCTCAAGAATTGAAGCTTTTCCTGTCGGAGGTGACCATCTGAGTATAAATCATCCGGAGTTTTCCATTGATGATTTTTATATGGATCAGACACCTGACGGCGATTTCATCATGTTTGTTCCTTCGGGATTATGGGATGTGAAGATCCGACCGACAGGCGATTCGCTGGTGACAAATTATGAAACACTGATGGTTCCGGTCAATTCAGGTGAGGTGACTGAAGTCACTATTCCCTTCGGAATCTCCAATGCACTGAAAACCGGAAATGATGACTATAATGAAAGAGGAATACGAATCGGAACACTGACAGAGAATACTGTTTCTAATCAGGTAAACTTCAGCTTTACTCTTCTAGACAAAAGCACAAAAGACATATTACCCGATCTTAAGAATACCATTGTCATGGAAAATGGAGTTTCTGTAGAGCTGGTTTCAATAAATCGGGTGGTGACTCCGCCTGATGTGGTTCTTCTGCTTGATTCATCCGGATCCATGAGTACGCAGATGACGTCAGCACTTCATGCCGCAGAGACCTTTATTAATGGACTACCGGATGATGCGACTATCAGGATTGTTGATTTTGATGATAGTCCAAGGGAGCTTATCGGGTCTACTAAGACTGATGCGATCAGAAATCTGACATCAATCAAAGTAGGTGGGGACACTGCACTATATGATGCCATCAGCATGGGGCTTAGCATGCTGATGGAAGAGATCAGACCGATACTCATTGTGTTCACAGACGGTCAGAATGATGTTAAAAACAATACCGGATTGACACTTGAAGAAACACTTGATGAAGTCAGCAGTGCTTATGTACCGCTTTTCACCATTGGCTTTGGAAAAGGACATGACAGCAGCACACTTGAAAGCCTGGCTAATTTGTCAGGAGGACAATATTTCAAAGCTGATGACGGAGCTGCTCTGGAAAAGGTGTTCGGAGCTATCAATGAGAGACTCGGAAACACTTATGAAGCTGTCTATGACAGACCGATAGAAGCATCCATTGGTGATGTTCCGGTTGTTTCTTTTGTCATTGACACAAGCGGATCGATGCTGTCTGATGAAGAAGAATACGGAAGCAGGATACACAATGTCAAGAATCTGCTAAGGCAGTTCATCCTCAAACTCCCTGATGAGGTTCTTATGCAGCTTACTGAGTTTGATGATGAGGTCAAAATAGTTCAGGCATTGACAACAGATAAAATGCGTATATTAAGAGGACTTGGGCGGCTAGAAGCTGAAGGAGGTACTGACATAACAGGTTCTGTTCTGGCAAGCTACAAGACTTTAAAAGAAATACCTTCAACTAAAAAGGTGCTTATCTACATAACTGATGCCGCGCTTGATACCACAAGTGAAGGAAACGATTTCTTTCTGGACACATTGTCTGAAATAAAAGATGACGGCATCAATACTCTCTGGGTCGGTCTGGGTATACAAGATGGTGTAGAGGATTTTGAAACCGCTGCTACATTATCAGGCGGAGAATATATTGTCACTGAAGACATTGACCTGCTGTCTGAAACATTTGCAAGAGTGCTGAAAGATGTTCAGGACACACCTGATTCGGGATTAGGTAATATTTTCATTGGTATTGAAAAAATAACAGACACAGGAGCCCGTGAATCATATTCAACTAGCAAACTGGTCACCATCTCACCAGTCAAAAAAAGTGATGATATTGCAGCTTTAGAAACTATCCATTATGTGACAGGTAAATTATTCGGACAATATGACAGGTACACAGCTGAATATATTTCCGGATTCGGTCTGCCTGCAGAGGATACAATCATCAGCAAACGTATGAAGCTCGATAAAAGCGGATCAAACAGTGCTGCAGAGATAAGAACTGAAGAAATCATTTTCATGAAAAAACTAAATGGTGTCGAAGCACCATCTTCTTATCGTTTCATGGCGATTACCATGGAAATGGAAAATATTCTGGAACCACAAGAGGTCACTGTATATCCTGATGGTTCTTCTCATCCTTCCTCCTGGCTGTCTGGCGGGGCTAAGGGGGAAACAAAATTAATGAAGATACCATATTCAATTCCTGATATCACTTCTCATTTTTCAGTCACCTTCAACGGTGAAGGTTCCTATCCTGCATCACTTGCATCATGGATCTGTGAAAAACCACTGGCAATACCCGGAGATCCTTCCGTGACCATTATGCCGGAAGAAAGTAAATCAGGAACACTGGTATTTCTGGTTCCCGATGTTCCGGATGAGCAATTGTCTCTTCATTTCTACGATATCAATTACGGACATATCAATATTCCGCTGGTCGGTGAAATGAAGCCCGGAACTTTTGATATTACTCAGCTTCCTAAACAGGAACCATCCAAATTAACTGACACCTTTTCTCTTGAAATCACCGGGCTGGAAGATCTTCAGAAAATACCGGGGACAGCTGAAAATGACAACGAGTTTATTCCAGGAACAGGAGCTTCTTTCAGAGTGGTGGAGGGAGCATTCATTTCCAATATGCAGGCACTGCTGAATGTTGATCCTTTTGAACGGTTCTCACTCAGAGTAAAGACAGAAAGCGGTGATTTCTATCTCCCGTTACATCCGGCTACAGGTTTATTACCGGCTGGTTTTGCCGGCCCGAGGATGATTTCACCCGGATCCTTCAATAAGGTAAAATGGCTTTTTGAGATGCCTTCTTGCTTAGCGGATTATACTTCTGAAATTTTTGTGGAGTTAAAAGATGAAGATAAAACAGTGCCTGTCAACGAAAATGGAATCTACCCAGGCCATCTGGAGGTTGAATATTCTTCAGAATTTATTGATCTGACCATTAATGAACTTGTCAAAACAACCGGAGAGATAAATGGCAATAGCAGTGAATTCATCATAGCTGACATTACGATACATGATAAAAAAGACGGATTTGCATCAGCAGATATCTCAAGCCTTTTTTCAGTTGTAACTGATGAGTTTTTTGAAAAAGCCGAAGAAAATACAGAAGATGAATCTGGCTTATATGAAGATACAGGTAGCGGAGGACTTGACAATTTTGCACAAACAGGCAATAAAAACACAGAAAACAGACTTTTTCCAGCTCCCCTGACAGATCAGCTCATACTTGGTCTGACTGATGACAGCATCATATTTGACGGTACTGACAGAAGAGCAATTATGCTGTTTCAAGTCTCTTCAGACATCGCTGATAAAGACTGGTATCTGTACTCAAACTTCTTTGAAGATCTTAAATTAAAAGTGAGCAACGGAACATATGATCCCGGATTACTGGCGGAGAAGACAACTTTTGAAACAAATGATACTTTTGCTGCTGAGCTGAACCAAGCAGTGGGTAAAGCGATTGAAACTTATCTTCTGAATCATCCTGCAGATACCGGGCAGCTTATAAATGGAAACATTCCCCTTGGGGAAGAAGCCGTTGATAAACAGGATATTCCTGTTCCAGCCATCAGCTCCTTCGGTGCAGAGAAAATCAATCAAATAGACTCTGTCGCATCACTTATCAATTCTCTTAAAAAGCTCAGATACATACCAAGTTCAAGCAGCTATGGACCATTTAATCACAATCTGTCCATGGAAGCACTTATGACCCAAGGATACGGAATGGAGCAGGATATTGCAGATATGTTCATAAAAGTGATGTCAAGACTGGGATATCAGCCCAAACTCAAAATTGTCAAAGTGACAGACCGTGGGAAGCAGGAACTTTCCAGAATGTCTGGTATCGGGACTATCTCATCGGATTATCTTCCTGCTGTCTCATACATGGACGAAAACAATAACAATCATATTATTGTCATACCGTTCATGGAAGATCTTGTTAACCTTAAGAGACTGGTTTATCTGGACTACTCATTTACCTATATTGAAAAAGCACCAAATACAATAAGAATTGAAGTCAATGTATACGGGAAATTAACAGATAAAGGGGTGAAAGAGCAGATAGGTGATATTTCCGATGCACTTGGAGGGGACACGGAAGGAGTGGAAAGAACCATCAGCGAATGGCTTTATGATGATTATCTTGCACTTGATAATTTGAGTCTTGATGCGATTGATATCGGGTTTGCAGTGGATGGTAACAAGGCAAGGGTATATCTCATCACATCAGAAGGAGAGATATTCGGTGATCAGTTCATTGAACTTGATAAATTTAAAGTAGAACGAGTTGAGCTTGCTTTTGACCTTCCGCAAAAATCAGGTGTTGTCCATGTAGCAAAGCTGGATGAAACCATGGCAATTGATGAAGTGTTCTTTACAGTGAGCATCAATGCTCCTGATCTTAGTTTTGATGCTTCTATGCAGCTGCAGGAGAATACACGGTCAATCTATGACCAGGCAAAGGAACCCAGTGAACTGTCTGCATTAAGATGGTATGGAAGAAGCATTATTTCAGATTTTATTTTCTCACAGACTCAGCATGATCAGAAACTCATTAAAGACATGGGTCTGATTGCTGGAAGAACAGATAAACCAAGAGTCATCATTGTGACTCAAATGGGAGGGGAGAAATTAAGAACTTCAATTAATCTGCTTGAAGTCAATGACCAGATACATGAGGGGAAAGCAGCTGACATCAGAAGTTTCAATATATTGAGTGGTCTCTATGCATCAACTCTTGAAAAAGAGGTTTTACCAGATAATTCAAATGGACTCGAGGAAATCTGGTTGAATGCTCCGGAAGAGACCAGCCTTATATTCCTGGATAATATAAGCAGTGACACATTGGCAGATCTTGAAAATGCCGGATTACCGGAAGATATCATCAGACGGTTTACTGAGACAGATAAGATGATTCTTATGACAGATAAACCTTCTGTAATTGACGGCCGTCAGCGATGGGCCTGGTTTGAAATCGATTCTGATACCTATGAGATGATAGCGGTCATTGATACTATGGAAAAAGGAGCATTTGTGGAAGGTGCTGTGATAGACACCATAAAAAGTGCTGCTCAATATGCGGTGGGCGGGTTTAAAGGGGTTGAAAACTCTATCTGGTCTGTTGCTGCTTTTTCGCTGGAGAAAGATGACTATAAGGAAATTCTTAAAGCAGCCAAAGCACTGGCACTTGGCATCGCTGACAGTTTTGGATTCAATATTGGTCCGGTTGAAGGTTCTGCAGGCAGTAAACTATCGATCTCTCAGACACTAGGTCCGGTTAAGTTCAGTTTTGACGGAAGTGCGAGTGCGTCCCAGAATATTCTAGGATTCTCTGACGGGTATAAGGCAGGAGTGGAATATTACTTCAGCCAGGCTGATTGACATTAAACCAATGACAGTGCTACCAATATGCTATATAATTTAATCGTTAAACCGATACAGGTTTGAAAGTAACGGGATATCGAGGTAATCATGCATAACGAGATAAGAAAAGCAATGGACTTAGTGGTAAAATGCCATATGGCATGGCTTGACCCTGAAAAGAATTATTATCCGACAGGTGGCTATGAAGTCGCTCATGATGTGGGAAGATGGTGGGATGCCATGCTCCGGTATGAATCAGTGACAGGGATACCAATTCCCGAACAGGCTGAAAAGCAGATGTTTAACAATATTCAGGCACTGATGGCTAATCCGACAGGAATGCTGGTTGGATTACCTGACATTGACTGGATGAAGGAAAAAGCAAAGTTTAATCCACATAACATCCGAGAAAGCTTTCTGGCATTGACAGCTCTTGTAAAATATAGAAGCAGTGAATGGGCAGAACAGACAGGTCATCGACTGCTTGTCACATTAAAAAAAATCAGGAATGAAGATCATACATTTGATTTCATGAAGATGGCGGCTCTATCAGGAGCACCTGCTCATCCGGGGGTTATCGCAAGAAGTGATAAGGACGGAACAACCACCTTTGGCCGTGCTTTAGAAGCTATATTATTATTTTATGAAGCAACCGGGGACAAACTGGCTATGGAAATAGCTGAAGGAATAGCATCTTATCATCTTTCGCATACAGTCAATCAAGACGGGACAGCTGTAACTGGAATTTTTTCTCCAGATAATATAGGGCATAATCATTCATATTTGGGAACATTAAGAGGATTGCTCCTTTTCGGATTGAAAACAGGTTCAGATGAATATGTTCATGCAGTAAGCCATACTTATGACAGATCATTATGGGAAAACAATATTACATGGGTTGGATGGGCACCTCATGATCTGGGTAAACCCCGATTCAATAATGAAGACGGTGATCCAGAAGCTGATCCGGCAAGTTGCGGAGATGTCGCTCAGATTGCTCTGTGGCTGGCCATGTATGCAGGAAGAGATGAGCTTTATGATGATGTGGAAAGACTGGTAAGAGCCACTTTACTGTCATCACAAATCACTGAAGACCTTGCCCCCCGAAAAAAAGGAGCATGGGGTATTCATCGCCATCCATTTGGACAAGGAGTGATTCTTGATGTGTTTGCCGCTGTTTTACATACACTTACAGACGTATATTCCAATATATTCACGATAATTGATGAGGACAATATCAACATCAACATGAACTTTGATATTGACTCTGATCAGGTAAACATTCAAGTTACAGCAGATGAAATGAGAAAAGTCAAAGTGAGCATGAAAAAACTGGCCACATTGAAAATCAGGGTTCCCGGATGGGTAGATAAAACGAAAGTGCAATTGAAAATTGATGGTATTAATGTAAAAAACAAAGTGTGGGACGGGCAATATATCATCATTGGTAAAAATGATTTGAACGATAAATCCGTGATAGAACTGATTTATGACTTACCTGAAACAGTAACAGTTGAAATCATGAAAGTGAGTAAGAAAGAGTTCAGACTAACATGGAAAGGTGACGAAGTAGTGAACTGTATTCCCGCAGTGCTCATTTATCCATGTGTAGAAAGCAAATAATATGATTTTAAAAAGATATTCACTTTTTCCGGTTATTATGAAATATCTCGAATCAGCATTAACTCATTGAAGGGATTTTAAGAATTTGGGAAATAAAGAATTTTATTTGGGCTGGCAAGTTGGAATAACCTATGGATCTGCAAAACCTGAGGGTAATTCTTTTAAATACATGATCAGACTTCTTGATGAGATGTCAGATCACGGGATGAATTATCTTAGCTTAATGATGACCAGTTATGCTTATTTTGATAAAGGACATGATGGATTCAGCTGGCCTGTCAGAAACAGAAAACTTGAATGCCTTAGAGACAAAAATGCATTAAATGCAAACGAAAAAACAGAATATGTTTCTGCTGTCATTGAAGAAGCAAAGAAACGTGGTATCGGCATACAGCTATTTTCTAATTTGTCCATCTACAATCCTGAAAAAATAATTTTTTCTTTTCCTGAAGCAACAGAACAGAAGCAAAAAAACGGTCAATCCTGTCCATGGCTTTTCTGCCCGGAATGTGATGATGTCCTACAAGCAGAAAACAGTGAAATTGAAGATTTGCTGACTTATTATCATCATGAAAATGTTTGCTCAATCGGGTATGAGCGTCTGAGTTTTTCTCCAGGCTCATGCTACTGCAGATTCTGTCAGGAAAAGTTCTTCAATGATACAGGAAAGAATATATTTGATTATCAGGATGGAGACTTGCTGTTCGATGAATGGAAAAACAAAAACATTTCAGAGAAGTTATACAATTTTAACAGGAGAATCAAAGATAAAAAAAATGATATTGAAATCTGGCTGCATACATCATGTGCAAAAGGCTGGGGACATCAGCCAGATAAATTACAGGATTCTCTGGTTGATTATGTTATGCCGCATATCGCTCATTTTAAAACAACAAGACAGGAATATATTTCAAAAATGGACAAACTTGCACCGTGCGAAATGGTGCTTCAAATGTGCGTAAGAAATAAAGGACTTCAAAATTATCCTTTATGGGAAAAAACTCCGCAGATTATTGCTGAAGTCGGTGAATGGATTTATGACTATGTACAGCAGGATCACCGATTGAAAGGTGTTGTATTTTTTAACGAAAACAATGTCAGTGATGATAACAGAAACGCAGTTTATCAATTAGTTGAAAGACTTAAAAAATAATTAATGTATTAAGGAAACAGTCATGACAGCAATTTTATCAAAAGAAGAAGTTAAAAAAGCGATACATTTCCAAAATCCCCTTAGACCGCCTGTGGCAGATGGACTACCTTTTTCTTGTGAATTTTCAGATGAGTGTCATTTACTGAAAAGCAAGTACAGAGATGATGTCTTGAATGAAAATATCACTGTGGGGTACTTTGATGCACCAGCAGATGATCCCGAATATCGGTTTGCTATGTCCGTATCTGAAGTATCAAAACAAATCGCCAGAGATAATCACCCGGTCATTTCATCATGGGATCAACTTGACTGCTTTTTCAAAGAATTTCCCGGATACTTCTATCAACCTTCATATGACAGAGTCGCGAGACTACGTGAAGCATATCCTTTTCAATATCTGAAAGTCAGTTTTGGCCATTATCTTTTCTGGCGGCTGGCAGAATTAAGAGGACTGCAAAACTTTCTGGTTGATTTATATGAAAATGAAGATAAGCTTATTTTAGTGATGGACAGGTTACTTGATCTATATGCCATGTGGTCCGAGAAAATGAAAAAAGCCGGAGCTGACGGCATACATGGTGGTGAAGATATAGGGACTCAACTTGCTCTTTTCTGCAATCCGACTCAGTTCAGGGAAATATTTAAGACTCCATATAGGAAACTTGGTGAAATCATTCACGGTAATGGCCTTGATTATTGGCTTCACTCCTGTGGGAATATTACAGATATTATGGGTGACTTGATTGACTGTAAAGTAGATGTCATACACCCGATTCAAGTAGGTGCTATGAATAGTGAAGAAATTTTCAAAAAGTATCAGGGGAAAATCTGCTTTCATGTTGGAATGGATGTACAGTTTTTGATACCATTTGAAAAAGAAGAAGTCATTTATGAGGAAGTCAAGAAACGAATGAGACTGTTTTATTCAAAATCCGGAGGAGCGATATACGGAGCCGGAAACGTTCTTACCAAAGAAATTCCACTATCAAAAATTGAAGCTTACAGAAGGGCTATGGCTGATTTCATAGAAGAAACAAGCAATTAGAAAAGTGTTTTTGATGACTTCTTGACAGTTATTTTCATAAGACCTAGAATGAAAGCAGGGAGTCAGCATAAACATATGACTGAATGTATGAAGACTTTGAAGTAACACATGAAAATAAAGTAGTAGATTTACATGGGAGGTACGAATATGAGCTTTGTTAAAGTAGCAGAAACACCAGAAATATCTGCAGGAATGAAAAAAAAGGTTGTCATTGGCAGTACAGAGATCCTACTTAGCAATATTGACGGAGAATTTTATGCTGTTAATGACAAATGTCCGCATATGGGAGGTTCATTGTCAGAAGGCATTCTCGAAGGCCACCTGATATCCTGTCCAAGACACGGAAGTAAATTTGATGTCAAAACCGGTAAAAACATGGACGGAGCAAAAATACTGTTCATGAAAATGAAAGTTCATGATATCCAGTCATATGAGACTAAAGTCGATGGTAAGGATATCTTTGTTGACATCGGGGAATAAGAAAATAACTATACTGAAAAAACCGGTATGTCTGTGTTTTTATAAATGAGTCTTTAGAATAAAGTTATCTTTTTCTTCTGAAAAGACTGGTGACAAACAATATCGCTGCAGCTCCTAAAAAGGCTACTAAAATAGTTGTGAAGTTAATACCGGTGATAGTATTTTCCAGGTTAAACAATACACCGGCCAACCATCCTCCAACGATAGCTCCTATGACACCGATAATTATATTTCCCAATAATCCGAATCCTTTTCCTTTTACAATTAATCCGGCTAACCATCCGGCAATAACGCCTACAACAACCCATGAAAAAATTCCCATTTCGTTTCTCCTTCTATTCATAAACATTTTGATATGCAATTGATAAATTTAATTGATACTTTACAAGAAAGTTTATGGGTATACTATATCACTTATATGCAATTTAGGCAATGATATCCGTTACTGCGGAAAACGCGGTACAATGTGAAATATTTTCAGATTCAATAAAATCTCTCTTGAATCAATGACAAGATAATGTTACTATAATATAGCGAAACTAAGCGGGTATGGCGGAATTGGCAGACGCGTATGATTCAGGTTCATATATTCGCAAGGATGTGCAGGTTCAACTCCTGTTACCCGCACCATGAAAGACCGTTGTAATGGATACTATATTGTATTCATTACAGCGGTTTTTCATTGTCTGAAACAAAAAATATTGAAAACAATATATAAAGTAAACTTGACAAAATGTAAAGTAAGCTATACAATCTAACTGGAGAGTGAAGAATGGAACTGAACAACAACTTAAGAAAGCTACGATTCAATCATAATGAAATGTCTCAGCAGCAGCTGGCTGAGCTGATCGGAGTGACCAGAATGACTGTCTACTCCATAGAAAAAGGGAAATACATTCCATCTGCTTTGATTGCTCTGAAAATTGCACAGGTTTTTAATGTCACTGTAGAAGAAGTGTTTTACCTGGAACAAGGAAAGAAGGAAAGTGAACATAATGAAAATGAGAAATAAGAGCGTATCTGTTGTTTTTTCGATATTGAATATGCTGGCAATAGGATATGTCTATTTTGCTTACTGTTATCTGAAACCAAGATTAACCACAACATTGACAGAACATACTGCATTACTGAAAAGCATTGAAATGCTGATGATTCCTGCTCTTGCTATAATCGGATTATTTCATCTGTATCTGATTTTTAAACTGTTAAGTGAGTTGCCGCATATTAATCAAAAAGTGTTTCTTCATTCCGTTTCCATTGTTCTTGTACTTTTGTCAGGTATTATGCTATTGTCTGATGCAACCATTCTTTCTGATATAGGGAAAGAATATGGGCTTTTTGATGTCAGCGGTGAATGGGACATGTTGTTTGTTCTGATGACTTTTCATTTTACAGCAAGTACAGCTGGTATTTTATTATCAGGAAGAAATGGTGAAAGTGCTGGAATAAAAGCTTTTTTTGAAGCAATCAGGGAAGGAAGTGACATATTGTTCCTGTCACTTCATCAGGTTACTTTCATTTGCGGAGCATCCGGGATTCTTGTCATTGTTCTGACACAAATTTCATCATTATCTCAACTGGTTAAATCATCAGTCTCATTTATGCTGTCTATGCTGTTTATCCTGCCAGTTGTGTTATTCATGCTATACTGGGTTTTCAGAAACAGAAAAAGAGCAGTAAGTCAATGGCTTGATGAAAAATAGAAAGCAGATCTCGGAGCAGGAGCACTGGCGGGGATGTTATCTGTAACAATGATGATAAGTATTTTCCTCATTCTTTTCACAACAGGTGTCATCACAACATTCTCATTTGTTTTCATTTTTCTCCTGTTTTTCTTTCAGCTGACTTTTTTTTCAGGGACTGTCTGGCTGAAAAGTATCATATAATTCTATTGATACTTTTAGATAATATTAAATTTTGTTTAACTCTTTTTCACTATGGTATAATGTAAGTATAACTTAGTAATAGTAGTGATCATATGTGGGAGGATTTTATGCAAACGATAGATGGTCTCAAATTATATAACTATATTATATCAGGGGCTGAGAATTTAATATTCAATGAGCACGACTTAAATGAAATCAATGTTTTCCCTGTTGCTGATGGGGACACCGGCACTAATCTGGCATTAACCATGAGAAATATTATTTCCCAAGCGCAGCAGAGTGATAAAGCAGACCTTACCCTTGACTCTATTTCAAGGATTGCACTGGCTAATGCTTATGGAAACTCAGGACTGATTTTCGCGCAATATTTATATGGTTTAGCGATTGAAGCTAAAAACAAAGAACAGTTGACAGTGGAAGAATTTGTGAACATATCCAAAAGAGCGACTGACTATGCTTATGAAGCAGTAGCATCTCCAAAAGAAGGAACAATCTTGACTGCCATGAGAGAATGGGGAAATGAACTTGAAGTTAATTTACAACATGATTTTGAGGGAATCATCGATAAGTCTATATCAAAGATTGCTGATGTAGTCAATCAGACAAAAAACAAGCTGAAAGTACTTAAAGATAATAATGTGGTTGATGCAGGTGCAAAAGCGTTTCTATATTTCATTGAAGGTATCAACCAGTTTATTAAAACCGGGAAATTAAGTTTCAGAAGAACAAAAAGCCTGACGGATCAGGGTAACCATGAAAATAACATCAAAGGTGAAGTGGTTTATAGGAATAAGTACTGCACCCAGTTTTCTATCATCAGTGACAAAGAGACTTCATACTTTAAGAATATACTCGCTGAATACGGCGACTCACTGGTGGTCACTAAAGCTGATGATAATGTTCAGATTCATCTTCACACGGATACACCTGATAAAGTAATGAAAGAACTGGTGAATGAGAAGAATATCATTTCCCAGAAAATTGACAACATTAAATTTCAGAGTTCAGTGATCAATAACAGAAAATACAGGATAGGAGTCATTACTGACTCAATTGCTGATTTTGACAGCGAATTCATTGAAAACGAACAGATCTGTGTTGTCCCTTTAAATATCATTTGTGATTCAATATCATATTTTGATAAATTAACAATGACCAGTGAATTTTTTTATCAGGAACTGGATCATTTTAAAATGCATCCTACCAGCTCACAGCCGACCAAGCAGTTTATTGAGCAGAAACTCTATTTCATGCTGCAGCATTATGACTCTGTCATCGCAATCACCGTCTCCAAGAACATGAGTGGTACTTATAATAACTTCATAGCCGCTGCAGAAAAACTGGCTTATCTTGACAAGAAGATTGATGTCATTGACTCAAAAGTAAACTCAGCAGCACAGGGCCTTCTTGTCAGAGAGACAATCAAATATCTTAAAACAGGAATGCCACATGAAGAGATTGTTCAAAAAATAAATGCATTGAAAGAAAAAACAAGAATTTATGTGAGTGTCAAGACTTTGAAATATATGTTAAAAGGAGGCAGGGTTTCTAAAGTCAAAGGAGCCATCCTCAGCAGAATCAAACTAAAACCAGTTGTTTCTATTGATGAGAAAGGACATGGCAGCATCTTTAAGCCGACTTTAACGCAAAATGGAGCTGTTAAGCAGATATTGAGAAAAATAGAGAAAGATGCCAGGAGTGAAGGGATTTTGAGATATAGTATTGTCTACTCAGATTCAAAAGACCAGATTGATTCTTTCATGAAGCAGCTTATAAAAATTACAGGGAAACAACCTGAGTTCATAGTACCGATTTCTCCTATTGTAGGATTGAATGCAGGTAAAGGGTCATTTGCAGTGGCTTATATAAAAGGAGTTGAATAATTATGTTGATCAGAAGTGCGGTTCTTTTGTTTGTGTATTTCACAATATTCTATATTGTCGCTCAATTAAAGAAAAATGCTTCCATTGTTGACATCGGATGGGGTCTTGGATTTGTTATGCTTGCGGTAGTAGAGCTGTTTTTCAATTTTACTACACCCGGAATTTTCGTGACTGCTCTTGTGATGATCTGGGGGTTACGACTGGCTTCTCATATTTACAAGAGAAACTATGATAAACCGGAGGACTTCAGATATGCTAACTTCAGGGAGAACTGGGGTAAAGTATACTATGTCAGATCCTATTTTCAGCTCTTCATATTTCAGGGCATGCTGATGTTCATGATTTCACTTTCATTTTTATATACAATAAATGAGAAGGCCATAACTATGATTTGGCTTTTTATTATCGGGATTATCATCTGGATAACTGGATTTTCAATTGAATCATTGGCAGATAAGCAACTTAAAGAATTTATTAAAAACAAGGAAAATAAGGGGAAACTTATTAATACCGGATTATGGAAATATTCTCGACATCCCAATTATTTTGGCGAAGCGACATTATGGTGGGGGATATTCATTATGGGGATTGCCTGCAATACTCCCTGGTATACCATTGTCAGCCCGGTTTTAATTACCATCATGGTTCGATTTGTTTCTGGTGTTCCTATGCTTGAAAAATCACTTATGAAAAGAGAGGGATTTGAAGAATACAGTCGTAAAACCAGCATATTCATCCCCTGGTTTCCCAAAAAATAGATTGGAAAAATGATATGTCAATCGGATATGCCTGCATCACCATAGGAGAAAATGATATAAAATTCAGAAGCATTAGAGTCTCTAATGCTTCTTATCAAAATATGATTGAGGTGATTGCTCACAACCTTTTAACACTTGACAGACAAATTGACTATAACATCAGAAATCATATCGGTTTGTTCAGAATCAGTTCGGATCTGATTCCTCTTGCCACCCATCAGGTCAATACTGTTCCCTGGGAGGAAGTGTTTAAAAAAGAATTTGAAAGAATCGGTGAGAAAATAAAAAAAAGCAGAATGAGAGTGTCTATGCATCCAGGGCAATATACTGTTTTGAACTCACAAAGTAATGAGGTTGTAGAGAAAGCCAGAGATGATTTATCCTATCATCAGAAAGTTCTTTCGCTTTTAGGTACAGATTCAAGCCATAAGATTGTGCTTCATGTCGGAGGGGTTTATCAGGATAAAAAAGCTTCTTTAGAACGCTTTATCAATCATTACAGATTACTTGATGATAGCATTAAAGAAAGACTTGTAATTGAAAATGATGAGAAGAGCTATACCGCAGAAGATGTTCTGGAATTATGTGAAGAAATTGATATTCCTGCTGTTTTTGACAACCTGCATCATGAACTCAATCCTTCAACTTCATTCCAGGTCAATGAGATAATAGAACTTTTCAATCATACCTGGAAAGAAAAGGACGGCAGACAGAAAATTCATTATTCACAGCAAAGCAAATCACAGAAAAACGGGTCTCATTCCACTACAATCGAAATAGAACCTTTTTTTGACTTTTATAATCTGATGATCAATAAAGATGTGGATATCATGCTTGAAGTCAAAGATAAGAATCTCTCAGCTTTGAAGATCAGCAATGTTCTTTACTATAAAAAGGATATCAGGCAGCTGACAATTGAATGGGCCAGGTACAAGTATCTGGTCATGTCAAATGATTTGAAAGACTATCAGCTTATCAGAGATAAACTGAATGATGGAAATATTGACTTGCACGAGTTTTATCAAATCGTTGAGAATAACATGAATAAACCATTTAGTTCAGCTAATCAGAAAAATGCAGCTTATCATATATTCGGTTATTTCAAAAAATATTCTGATAGTAAAGAAATCAGCATATTCAACCATCTTCTAGAAAATCTGGGTGATTCCAGACAGCTTAACAAACTGAAATCTTTCTTATATCGTTTAAGCCGAAAATATTCCGTCGATTATCTGCTGCACAGTTATTATTTCATAATCAACTGAGATAACCTGCCGGTTTAATTACTGAAAACTTCAAGATCCTTGATTTGAACTCCGCTTTTACCCCAGGCTCTGAATCCCACATAGGTTTGTGAATCATCAGTGGGTTTACTTAAGATGATGGTGCTGTTTGCTGTGATTTCATCATCATCAATAAACACTTTCATTTCATTCTCATAGCGACTGTAAGAGATAATCTCGATTTTTACAAGATGTGTTTCGTTCCAGAAGGTGTTTCTGTCATAATCTTTGATGACATCAGCTGGATTGAGCACTTCAAATGGAGAATAGTCAATCCCGTTATTTCTCTCTCTGAAAATAAAAGCTCCCTGATTATATGATGAATCAAACTGGAAAACATATCCGGTATCATTGGCATAATCATCAGAAAAACTCTCTACCATAATACCGTAACCATCACTCCCGCTTAGCGTGATGGTTGAATTAATCGTGTAGTTTACAAGGTCAATCGGGAAGAATATCCTGTTTTCACCTGTTGTCTCATTGGTAAGCACCACTTCACCGTTAATATCATTCACTGACCATTTATCATTTGACTGTTTAAGTGCCAGTTCCAGAATGGCGTTTAATTCATCGTCTGTCATACCTGAAAAATCATACTTATATGAAGCAGATGTAGAAACATCAATAAACGAGCTTCCATGGATTGAGCAGGTGATGACCCCGTCAACTACTGAATAGACTCCACCGTCAGGACAACCTGTTTCTTCACTGTAATACTGTGAATTCTCATTTTCCAATACTTGTTCCAGTGTTACATCTGGATTGCTTTCTTTCAGGTGATAATAAGTTCTTAGTATAGAATAACGACTAGCCTGACATGACTTCTCTGCTATCGATTCTTTTTCGTCAGAAAACACACCGATGATTACCAATATGATAATGGCTAAAGCCATGATAGCGATTGAAATCTCAATTAGAGGGAAACCCTTGTGATGCTTTTTCTTAAAAAACTCCGTTTATCAGTTACTTTTATGCTCTGCAATAAAAGCACAAAGCGTATTATACCACAAACAGCAAGAGGCTAAAACGTAAAATGGTAAGTAAATACAGAAAAAAAAGTAATCACTATAGATTCAATGGAGTTTCTGCCATATAATCTGATTCAAAACAGATATTTTACTAAAGTACCTGAAATGATATTGAATCATTTGTTAGTTAGACAGGACTTCCAGATCATCAATTAAAACACTACTGCTACCCCATGTTCTAAAACCAATATAGGTCTGTTCTGATGTATCAGTTTTGTCAATCAGGACTGTATCATTAATTGTAATCTCATATCCGTCAATATAGACTTTCATTTCATTTTGAGTACTGCTGTAGGATACGATGTCAACAATCACTTCGTGCTTTTCATTCCAGAAAGTTTTTTTATCATATCCTGGAATGACATCAGCGGGTTTTATTCTTTCAAATGGAGATGATTCCTTGCCGTTAGTACGTTCTCGAAAAACAAACTCACCTCCGCCAAATGCTGCATCCATCTGAAAGATATATCCGGTGTCATTTGCATTGTCATCAGAAATTGTATCTATCATAATTCCATATCCGTTTGACCCGCTAAGCTGAATGTTGGACTTAATCATATAGTTTTCAAATTCAACAGGGAAGAATATCCTGTTTTCACCGGTGGTTTGATTCGTAAGAACAACTTTCCCATTTTTTTCACTGACTACCCATTTATCGTTTGACTGCATGATGACAAGATCAAGTAAAGCGTTTATTTCATCTTCGGACATATTGGAAAAGCTGTATTTATATGAAGCTGAAGTGGACACATCAATAAATGAGTTTCCATGAATTGAACATGTTATTGCATCATCAACAACTGAGTAAGTACCACCATCAGGACATTTTACCTCATTACTGAAATACTTGTTGTTTTCATTTTCCAGTAAGTCATTAAGAGTCAGTGCAGGGTCATTAATGACATACTGATGGTAGGCTCTTAGGATAATATAGCGATTTGCCTGGCAGGATTTAGTAGAAGCCGTTGCTTGTGTTCCCGAAAATACAGCAATTGCAATTAATGTCAGAATTGCTAAAACAACAATGACCATTATAATTTCAATTAATGTGAATCCTTTTTGATTATTCTTCATATATTTCTCCATGTTAATTATCTTTTGTACCATTATATATTATGAAGATAATTATATCATATTGAGTTAATTTTATAAATTAAGCTTTTTGAACAGGAATGGAGATAAAACAACAACACTTAATCCAAGTAAAACATATCTGGCAAGATGAAAAATGATCTGATCCGGTAAAACCGCTTTCAACAGTATTTTTATCAGTAAAGCGATTGTCAGACCGATAAGTATTTTGAAAAACTGTTTCACCAGCGTTGTTTTAACCGTGAACTGTATGTACTTGTTTTCAATATAGTAACCGATGACAAAGGCGATGCAGAGTCCTGCTAACTTAAAATAATTTTCAGTCTGAACAAAAAACATCGTCACTGCAACTGGCAGAATAAGGAGAAACATAGGATAATAGATTTTTTTACTGGAACATAGATCGATGACATAATGGCATAAAAACGTCAATATAATTGCGAGTGTAAAGCCAACAAGCACATCAAGCGGAGTATGAACCGATAAGTAAATTCTTGAAAAAGCCACCAGTGCTGAAAGGGTGAAAGTAAAGATATAAAAAACTTTTTTCTTATATGATAATGAGAGTGAAAACCATAATGCCGTTACGTTCTGTGTGTGACCACTTGGCATGGAATAGGTATCGCCTGTAGTTTCGATTTCCAGGGGATGCAATCTGTTATCAAGGTCATAAGGTCTTGTGACCATAAAAATATCTTTGATGGCACCATTCACGGCAGCATTGAAGACGACTGCTAAGCCTAGCTTATAGCCTGCTTGCTTGCTAGTACACCAGAATATGATGCACATGATGACTAATATGACTGTTTCATCACCAAGAATGGTAAGAAGAGCAAATATTTTATTAAAAAAAGGTGTTCTGAAGTTCTCCAGCCAAAGCATAAAATCAATCATTGTGATAGCTCCTTTGAAAAGATGACTTCATTATATCAAAAATGAACAAAGATACATATGCCAGCTTACTGGATTTTTTATATAAAAAGAAGATAATTTCTGTCATGTCATATTCTTTTTTGTTAAGGATTTCCTGTTTTTATTTACTTGAAAGAGAATATAGTAATTAATGAAAAATTGTCCCCAAAAGGACAATAATAAGGGTTTTTATCCTTCAGCGCTTTATCAGAGCAGTGTAATAGAAAAAGTTTGCATTTTTTGCAAGTTTTTCTTCTAGGACAAACGCATCAAATTGAATAGTGAATATAAAAAAAGCGAGATTTCATCAGAGTCTGTTACCTGTGATGAGTTCTCGCTTTGT
>JAFGUQ010000079.1 GCA_016938455.1 Clostridia bacterium | reverse complement strand
CTTGATACTGACTGTTTGCTAAACTTTATCAGGTCGGGACTTCCACCCGACTATATTCTACGCACCGAACTGGCGCACTCCTTTTTTATATTATATTATATACAGATTATAAATAACAATTTTTTTTGACTTCCCGCATTGTGCTTTCATCGTTCCGGATAATGAATATCATATTGTGAAAGATTCTTATATTTCAGTTAGCAATAGTATCTTTTTAAGCTTGCCATCAAACTATGATATACTTTTTACAGGGAATACTCGATGAAAGAGGTTATATATGAAACAGAATAAGAAAATGGAATCTTCAGATTTTTCTTTGCTATTTACAAAATGGTGCCATCTTATTAAAACAGCCAAGGTTATTATTGTGACCGATCAAGATCGTTTATTGCTTGCCGATAAGATAAAAACCGGAATAAAAAACGAATGCAGTATTATCCTCTTTGATAAAAATCACACAGATTTTTCTGTCATTATGCAGCTGAAACCATGTGACTTAGTGATTGCTCTGTTTCATTTTGATACTTATGTTTTTGGCGGTGCAAACAGATTTTTCAGCCCATTTTCAAAACCAGACAATATGAATGCCAAGTATGCATTTATTCGTCTTGGCATATCGGAAGAATCTCTTCTGCAGGGTTTATCAACTCCTGAAGATCTTGTTTATGACACAATTGAAAAATTTAGTAGGTATGAAGATAAAAGCATGTTAAGAGTAACCTCTGTCGCAGGGACAGATATCACGATTCAAACAAGTTCATTCACCACTTGCTCTAATGAAATAAAAGAAGATGGCGGCAT
This sequence comes from Clostridia bacterium, assembly GCA_016938455.1. Taxonomy (GTDB): domain Bacteria; phylum Bacillota; class Clostridia; order DUPQ01; family DUPQ01; genus JAFGUQ01. The sequence continues at coordinate 18,651 of JAFGUQ010000079.1, read as the reverse complement.
GGCTTTCTTACCTCCATCGGAAACATCTTCACAAATTTTAGGTGATCATGCCAATGGTAAAATAGTGATTGATGTAACCATAGGACAACTCTATCATTTTGGAAAGCTTCTGGGAGATTTCGGACTTGTTCCGTCGCCTGTCACAATAACAGTTCAAAATGGAGTCATCACAGATATTTACGGTAATATGATGGCTGAAGAATTAAAAAGTAAGCTTTTTGCTCTTCATGGTGAATGCCGCAGGCTAGTAGAGTTTAGTCAAGGTCTATCAGATATGATTCCGACAGGAATAATAGGGGTTGATGAGAGCATGATTGATACCTGTCATTTTGGCATTGGCGATGGAGCTTCATGTGGTGTGCATTTAGATGTAGTCATTAAAAACCCTCAAATCATGATTGTTTTGTGATAAATCAGATGTTTTTCAATGAAATGATTCCTTTTTCCTTTCATCTTGCATAAAGTTTACAATTTGTTAACAAATTGAATTACTATTTTTGATATACTGAGATAACTATTATGATGGAGGTTCGTATGGATAACTTAAGTCAACTGCCAAAAAAAATTGTGGATAATATGGAAAAAGTTATTATTGGAAAAAGACAGGTTCTAGAGCTTGTTGTCATCTCATTGTTAGCCTCAGGGCATGTTCTTATTGAAGATGTCCCAGGTATCGGTAAAACAAGTATGGTGTCAGCTCTTTCCAAATCACTTGGTTTAAAATTTAAAAGAATACAGTTCACTCCTGATATTCTTCCTTCCGACATTACTGGGTTTTCTATGTATAATAAGCATACCGGTGATTTTGAGTTTAAACCGGGAAGCATCATGAGCAACATCATTCTGGCTGATGAAATAAATCGAACATCTCCAAAAACACAGGCAAGCATGCTGGAGGTCATGGAAGAGAGACAGGTTACTGTAGATGGTAATACCTATAAGCTTCCAAATCCTTTTATGGTTCTTGCTACCCAGAATCCTGTCGAGTATTTAGGAACATATCCTTTACCCGAAGCTCAGCTGGACAGATTCCTGATGAAAATTGCGATAGGTTATCCAAGTCAAAAAGAGGAAATCAATATTTTAAATGTCTATAAGGAGAGTAATCCACTGGATACTTTAACAAAAGTAGTCAGCGGAGAGGATGTCTTAAAAATGCAGCAGCTTGTCAAAAGAGTAAAGGTAAATGATGTCTTGAATGAATATGTTGTCAACATCATCTCAAAAACTAGAATGCATCGGTCAGTGACTCTCGGATGCTCTCCAAGAGCTTCTCTTCTTTTAATCAGAGCCGCTCAGGCAAAGGCTTTCATTGAAGAAAGAGATTTCATCACACCAGATGACATTAAATACCTTGCTGCTGCAGTATTATCACATCGCTTGATATTAAAGCAGGAAGAGCAGCTTAAGAATGTAGATCCTTCAGAAATTATCGAGGATGTTTTAAAAATCGTTAAAGTTCCAATTAGGTAAAACATGAGAAAAAGCAGAATCATTTATTCTTTAATATTGCTACTATCACTTACTTTTGTTTATATGACAGGAGGGGTTGTCCCGTGGTCTATTTTTTATTTCGTTCTGATTCTGCCTGTCATTTCATTGATTAACCTGTACATTGTTTTTAAATCTTTTACTTTTAAGGAACAGACAAATGAAACCAGTTATGTGAAAGGAGACAGCATCAAATATACCTGTCATTTAGTCATCGAACATTTTCTTCCTCTTGCTTATCTGACTTTATTTATCAGAACTCCTGAGACCTATATCACAGAGACTGATGATCGAAAAGAGTTGTTCATTTCGAGTAAAAAAGCAACTGAATTCACTTATAGAGTAAAATGTCGTTATCGTGGTAAATATGATATGGGCATTGAAAAAATGGAAATGGTTGATTTCCTATACCTTTTCAAACTGTCATATAAACCATTAATTAAAAACACTGTCACTATTTATCCTAAAATTAAAAAAGTATTTGAGTCTGCCACAAAAAATGTTACCATTTCACAGCAGCAGCTTTCTTTTTACAACAGAAGCAAAGGTGATGAATCAACCATTAATTTAAGAGAATACATGTATGGGGATTCAAGTAAATTAATCCACTGGAAATTGTCAGCGAAGTTAGATGATATGCTAATCAGAGAAAAGGAGAATGTGCTTGACAGCCATATAATTCTTGCAGTGGATTTGAAAAAATCAGCAATGACCATCAGTAAAAGAATTGTTTATGAGGATCTTCTTATTGAAGAGGTAATTGCCTCAGCACATTATTTCATCACAAGAAATATTCCTGTTGATATTGTGTTTAATTATAACGGAATCAAGACTATTCATGCAGATAATGTCAATGATTTTTACAAGATTTATAAAATCCTGGCTGAAGTTCCTTTCAGTGACAATGCTGATCTTGAATCGGTGCTTTTCGATTTTCTCAGCAATAAGGAAAAAATAAACACCATTTATATCTTCTGTCTGGAATTGAGAAAAGAAATCATCAATAATCTAATGTCATTGCGTACCCTTGGAAAGCAGTTGACTGCCAAATATTGCCTCGCTGAAAACAAGGCCAACACATATCTTGAGATTAATGGAATTGCAAATGAAAAGCTGGAAATTGCCAAAGAAAAGGAGTCGCTGCATTATGAAAAATAAGAATGAGAACTCCATATATCTGCTTCTTGCTTCTCTTATGACTTTTTCCGTAAGCTTGGCAAGCATCCAGTATACTGACCTTGAATATAAAAAAGTATTAGGAGTCATCTCTATTTTACTGTTATCATTTGCTTTTTCATTTTTATGCAAACCTATTTTTAAAAATGCCATTTCGCTGATCATTTCAATTGGTTTATTGTTTTCTACATTCAGTATCATCTATTTCATTAAAATTGTTAATGTATCTGATACTGCTACCAGTACATTCTTTGTTGATTTTTATGATTTTTTAAAAGAATTCATTTTCAACTGGTCAGTGAGCCTTGAAAAACCAGAGCCCTTCCAGGGAATCATCATGGTAGGCATCATTTTCCTGATTTCCGTTGTTATGCATCTGAGTATCTACAGATTCAGAAAAAGCCTGCTTGCCGTCATCATGGCAGCACTTATATTTACTTCTCAGTGGACAATCATTCATGAAGTCAATAAACTTGCATTTTATGTTTTCCTTCCGACCTCTTTTTTACTTTATATATTCAGTTTACATTCCAGAAGGTCCTCAGTTTTAACAGAAGAACAAAAGAAATTCTTTCAGAATAAAGTGTCTCTTTTTAAAATGCTTTTACCTCTTTTACTTTTAACAATGTTCCTGATGTTTTTATTCCCGCTTAACAGAGGTGCTATCCAGATTAAATGGCTTGATTCAATCGTCAAGGAAAACACATTCCGAACCAGGGTCATGAAATATGATATTTTTTCTCTTGCTGATTCAGGGTTTTCAACTGGAAGTGGTGAGTTGAACTCAAGGGTCAGGCTGGATAATACCGTGGTACTTAATATCTATGGTGACAAACCTTTATATTTGAAAGGAGCTGTATACGATATTTATAACGGCAGAAGGTGGTTAAGCAGTGTTTCGACTGAAGATCTGCCTTATTCAGATGTAAACAACAGCCGTTTTAAATCGCTGGATGAATTATATTATGGTTCAAAATTACTCCTTATCTCCACATATCTTGATAAACCTGTTTCAGGTTATCAGGACTATTACTACAATAACCCCTCTTTACTTGAATCTTTACTGGATTATAAAACATCTAAATCATTTAACAGTATCAATGTCAACTTCTTTGACAATAAAATCCTGACCATCATTTATAAGGATTTAGAAACAAAGGCGATGTTTAATCCGCCATATTCTACGATGATAAACCTTTCACAGGCAGAAAATGTTACAGTTGACAAGGATGAAGTTTTCAAAAGTCTGACATTGTTGAAAAACGGTCAGAAATTTTCTCTCGAATATATTGAGGTTGATTTTACCACTCCAATCAATGAACTGTTGATAAATAAGAGCAAAGAAGGTTTCTATTATGAAATCGGAAAGTATCTTGACAGTTTTACAGAGTATTTAAAAGCACAACCTGTTGACGAACAGCAGATTGTCTATAGCAATGAATCGATACGCATCACTTATCAGCAATTCGAAGATAATTATCTGTTTTATAAAGAACTGCTGTCTCATTTAATGGAGCAGGCTCAGTATAATATCATAAATTATACCGCGCTTCCTGACAATGTTTCCAATCGTACCATTGAATTAGCCTATAATCTGACAAAAAACGAAACCAGTAATTACGAAAAGGTAAAAAACATTCAAAATTATTTCAAATTTGATTTCACATACTCTTTAAGTCCAATGCCTTTACCCGATAACAGGGAGTTTGTCGACTTCTTCCTTTTCGAGTCACGCGAAGGGTATTGTTCCTCCTTTGCAACCGCTATGACAGTAATGGTCCGCAGTTTGGGAATTCCGGCAAGATATGTGGAAGGATATGTCATGCCGTCAAAGAATTCTGATGATAATTTGTTTGAAGTAAGAAACAGTAACGCCCATGCATGGGTGGAAGTATACTTTGAAGGGCTTGGCTGGTTGACTTTTGAACCTACCTTTGCCTTTTCATATACTCAGAATGAAGATTATTCCGGAAATAGCAGTTATGATGAAGAATTACTCAACGGTAATAAATATGACGATTATCTTGATAATCTATTGGATGAAAATCTCAATATTGATTACGATCCTACCGTTGACAATCCTTCTGACTCTCCTGCTGCTGATTATTCAATCGGACCGATTGTTGAACAGGAGACAAGAAATTTCAACTACAAACTATATCTGATCATTTTATTATCTGCACTCCTTGTTACCAATATATCAGTCAGGCTTGTCAGAAAATTCAAGTTTTCTCACATCAGGAATAACTCTACTTTTTCTCATCGGTACCTGCATATCATAAAGACTTTGAATACATTGAAATATGAGCATTTATCTCATCAGACATTACTTGAATTCTCAAAATCGATTGATACTATCTTCAAGTTCGGTGACACATCTTTCTTTGACATCACTACAATCTATTACAGAATTATTTACAGTAATTATGATGTCACCAATGATGATTGCCAAAAATTTAAAGCTTTTTACAAAAATTATGTTATCTGTCTAAGAGACGATGTGGATTTATTTGAATATATATTAAAGAGATTTATCTTCCCGATCATTTAATAATATCTCTTAAAAATTTTCTTCTTCCTCCTCTTGAAGGTTCCTTGTTTGCCTTCTTAAGACTTCAACTGCATTGGCAATATCTTTATTCGCAGGTTTCTTGTCATTCCATTCCACCCAGTAGTCCTTGGTATAACTGTCAGGTTTGATATTTGGCATATCTAAAAGAATTTTGCTTGGGATTAAAACAGAATCTCCGAAAACCATGGCTTCTCCGATTCCAAGCATTGGCAGCATATCAACGACACCTTCCAGTGATTCAGGTATTAAGCTCTTCACCATGACCCGGTCACGGTCATTGGTCAGTCTCAGTGCAATGAAGTTGTTGCATTGGCTCAAAATTGTCCTGCTGACATCATATGGTCTCTGGCTGACTACAGTTAAGGAAACAGCATATTTTCTGCCTTCTTTTGCAATCTTTTCAAAGTTCTCAAGTGAGCGTTTCAGAATATCATTATCTCTTACCTCAGGCAGATATAGATGAGCTTCATCACAAATAATATTGATCGGTGTTCTTTTATCGCTCTCCATCCAGAATTGAACAGTATATATGAGATTGACAATCTTTCCTGTGATAATCGGAAGTATTTCTGAAGGAACTTCAGAAAAATCGATTATTTTTATGGTACTTCCTTCTTTATCAATGCCCATTATCTCTGACATCAGTTCCCCGAGCCAATTATATTCCAGAGTTTTCTGGTGCGGGTTAAATAGAAAAGCATACCTTTTATCGTGCATTTTAGATCGCAAAGTATTGATTAAGTCTGTTAATCTTCCCTCAAAATTCCCGAGTTTTGTTTCTCCGGTTGCTCCTGAGTAATTTTTCTTTGTATTATCAATACTCAAATATTTAACCAGTTCATGAATACTGTAAGGAATCGGAGAATCAATGGTAAATGTTTTTTGTATCTCTATCTTATTCAACTCTGTTAATTTTTGCTCTTTCAACCTTTCTATATGTGTTGTAAGTCTTAATGCCTGAACGTCCGAATTTTCACTTTCTTTGTCAATGACAAGTGAAATGAGTTCACTAGTATTCAACAGCCAATACGGAAGGTATATTGTGCTGTCTTTGTTTAATTCCTTATCCCCAGGACCTGCCACCTTGTATCTTGTAGCTACCTTGTCTTCTCCTTCTGTCAGAGGTTTATATTCACCATGAACATCAAAGACAATGATATTAGGATAGTTAAGATTGTTGGCCTGCTGCAGAATATTAGCAACACACCAGCTCTTCCCTGACCCTGTACTTCCTAAGATAGAAGCATGTCTCTGGAAAAAGACATCCCCATTTAAAATCGCCTTTGCTTTCGTTTCGAGTGAAAAGCGTCCTATAATCAGTTGATCTGCCATGTTGATCTCATGACTGACCATCTCCATCAGATTATACAGATTATCTTTTTCTATCAGATAGCAGTCAGATTGAATAGCGGGGAAATTATTGATCCCTCTTTTATATACATTTTGCATGCCGTCAAACTCTTCGTAAAAAGTTCCGATCAGATTCATATGTATGTAGAAGAACTGATTACTGCTTCGGTCATATTCATAATAGATTCTGTTTATAAGCCCTATGAATGCGGTATCTTCTTCTTTGTTAGTGATGGCAAGCAGATGGCCTACACTGAATTTATCCATTATTTCTTCCTGTGATACTTGAATGGCCACCATGCTGGTCTGTATGTTAATTACTTTTCCTATATATTCATTTTCGCCAAAATTAAAAATACTGTTTTTCATTTCTATCTCCTTTTTCGTGTCAATTCTCATTTTTTTGTACGTTTAATTTATATCTATATTTTATCAAAAATTTACTTTATTTGCTTGATTTTAAATCATATTAATTTTCTAATGTAAATTATAACTTTAAACTACCACAATGTTTACTAATAGCTTAAAATTTATTAATTATATTAATTTCATAATTAACTATTTTAATTTTGCAACTAATATGTTATAATGTGTATACATATTTTTCGTAAAAAGAAAGGGTTGGAAATGGAAAAAAAAGATTATAAACCAAAATATTTGAGAAATTCAATCATTGTCCTTCTGATCATTGCAGTGGTAGCCTCTTTTTCATATTTTGTTATCATAAGAAAAGTCAACTACAATTTAGGAGAAAGCTATTATCTGGCAAGGTTGTATGAAGATGCTATCATCAAGTTAAAACCATTGGGAAACTATCAGGACAGCAGAAGTCTATATATTCGCTCTCTTTACAGGCAAGGTGAGATTTACTACGAATCTACCAACTACATGATGGCACTGGAAAAGTTTGAAGAGTTAAAGGATATTCTTCCTGAAACAGATCTTCTTATCACAGATACTAAGTATATGATGGCTGTTCTTGAAGGAGTCAATCAACGATACGATGAATCTGAGAGACTGCTCAATGAACTTGACGGGTATGCAAAATGCAATGAGTTAATTGAAGCTGCAAAATCCACCAGTGTTGAGCCTTTCATCACCGAGAACCGGAATCATGTCATTGCTATGGATTTTAAAAGTGTCATTGAACTTTACCTGAACAGTAAATAAACTGAATTACCTGGTATCTTTACTGTCTGGCTGTTATATAGCACTGTGATTGAGAAGTAATAACCGGTTCCTTCTGTCAGCGAAGAACTGAAACTGCCATCAACTAATAGCGAAGTCACATTCTTATCAGTTATCCATCTGATATATCCGTCAGCTGGATAACTGGGATTAGGATTAGTAGCAGAAGCCACCACTTTATATCCTGAAAATCCTTCTACATTGATCATATCCCACGATAAAAGAATATTACCATCTGATAACCTTTGTCCGGTTATTGTCGAGGCAATGAGTTCGCTTTGGCTTGCTGTATCAAGGTATTTCAGTTTTATTGCATTTCCTGGGACTTTTATTGTCTGATTGTTGTATAGAACAGTAATGGAAAAGTAGTATTCTGTTCCAGGCACCAAAGATGAAGAAAAACTTGAGTTCACCAGAAGCGAGGTGCTGTTTTTATCAGTGATCCAACTGATATAGCCATCATTTGGATAACTCGGAGATGAGTTTGTCGCCGAAGCCACCACTTTATACCCGGAAAAATCATTACTTTCAATTTTGTCCCAAGTCAATAATAGGCTTCCATCTTCAAGCCGTTGTCCAGAAATAACTGAAGAATTATGGCTTTCTTGAACCGCTGTACTCATATAGGTAAACTTAACTGCATTCCCGGGAATTTTAACTGTCTGGTTGTTATATAGCACTGTTACTGAAAAGTAGTATTCAGTTCCATAAGTCAGTGTGGAAGCAAAGCTTGAATCAACCAGCAGAGAAGTACTGTTCTTATCTGTAATCCATCTGATATAGCCATCAGCTGGATAGCTGGGTGTCTGGTTTGTGGCTGATGCTACAATCTTATATCCTGAAAATTCGCTGTTTTCAATTTTATCCCACGACAGAAGTAATGTCCCATCTTCCATTTTCTGTCCAGTGATTATTGATGGAAGATATCCGCTTGACATGGTTGTTTCCATATATTTTAGTTTGACAGCATTTCCGGGTACCTTTACCTTCTGGTCGTTATATAACGCAGTAATCGAAAAATAATATTCAGTTCCGGGAATCAGTGCAGACGCAAAACTGGAGTCAACAAGTAAAGATGTCGTATTCTTATCAGTGATCCACTTGATATATCCGTCTTCAGGATAGCTGGGTGTCGGGTTTGACGATGAAGCAACCACCTTATATCCTGTCAGTCTGGTGTCATCAATCTTATTCCAGGAAAGAAGTACACTTCCGTCCGCCATTCTCTGACCTGTAATCACGCTTTGTTTGAATTCGCTTTCTGCCTGATTATCCATATATTTCAGCTTAATGGCATTCCCGGCTGCTTTTTTCTCACCATATAATGCAGTGATACTGAAATAGTATTCAGTTCCATATGCTAATTTACCTGAATAGCTCGCATCAAGAAGCAGTGATGTCTGCGATCTGTCAGTGATATAGGTTATATATCCATCTTCGGGATAACAAGGAGATTGGTTTGTGGCTGAAGCCACTACTTTATATCCTGTGAATGAAGCATCATCAATTTTATCCCATCCAAGTATGATGTTTCCATTGCTGAGTCTTTCTCCGGTAATGGTAGTTCCTTTTATCTCTACAGGTGGAGGAGTAATTTTTGTTTCCATATATTTAAGCTGCACAGAATTTCCTGCAATACTCTCATTGCCGTATAATACCGTCACACTGAAATAATAATTGCTGCCCTTTTTCAAGACACCACTGAATTCATTTCCAATGTGGAGTGAGTTTATATTTTTGTCTGTGATGTATTTGATATAACCATCATCAGGGTATTTTGGGTTTTCATTAGTGGCTGAAGCTACAATCTTATAACCGGTGAAGGATGCACTGTAGATTTTGTCCCATGTAAGGTTAACTGTACCGTCTTGCAGTCTCTCGCCATGAATGAAGGCTGCTTGATTGACAACAGGAGACGGTGAAGGAGATGGAGTCTGTGATGGTGTGATAACCACCTCTTTTTTTGATGTATATTTTACTTTTACTGCTTTTCCGGTAATATTCTTGTCGCTGTATACCGCAGTGATGGTTATATAATAACTTTCATTATCCATCAGCTGCTCTCCGAAATCTCCACCCTGGTACTTTACCTGGTCAGTAATCAGATATGAGGTCTGTTTCGTATCTGTAATGAACACCAGGTATCCGTCGGCCGGATATTCCGGAGCCGCATTATTCTTTGAGATCACTATTTTGTATCCTGAAAAACCATCATCACTGATTTCTTTCCATGTCATTGCTATATATCCTTCATGACTCTCAGCCACAAATTCAGGTGTTGTATATGTTTTTGTTTTATCGAATAGCTGGCTGACACTTGAGGAGGAGTTGCTGATGACTTCTTTAATGCTTTTTTCAATCAAATCACTGTCTTTGATGGAAATGCCGATTTCCTGTGCTTTCTCCTGAAAAATCTCTTTTCCGATTGAGATGCCCTTACTGTCAGCGGTTTCCTTATCTTCGATATCACCAATTAAAAATACCAGTTTAACAGACTCAGGTTTAGTGACATCAGTCATTTCTTCTTTGATTGACATGAAATCACTCTTGACGACGATTTCTGAAATCATCACATAGTTTATGTCATCTTCAGAGATATAACCCAGCTCAACAGCTTTATTAATAAGCTGATTAAAACAGTCCTTAATATCAAGCCCCATGCAATTCACCTGCTTTAAAAGAAGCTTTCCATCTTCATTCAAGCTTTTCACTTCAATGACTTCTTTATTTGAGTCAACACCCATTTCTATGGATGGATTGATGTCAAGTGAGTAAATAGCTGCAGTTTCGCTTGATATCACCATTGTATTCTCTTTTAAGTTAACAAAAGTGATGATAGCAAATATAACGGCAATGACGGCCAGGCTAGCTGTCATGAATGTTGGAATCCAGTTTATTCTCCTTCTGTTTCTTTTTTGTTCGGTATAGGCTCTTGCTAATTGCAGCGTTTTGGAAATAAGCTGTGCTGACGGTTCAATTTCTATCTCTTTAAAAGACTCAAGTCTCTTTTCAATGTTATATGACATGATAGGACACCTCCATACTTTCTTTTAATTTTTCTTTACCTTTGCTGATTCGCGATTTCACGGTCCCAAGTGAGATATCCATGACCTCAGCAATCTTACTGTACTGTAAACCTTCAAAGTAAAAAAGAATGATAGGAATTCTATAATGGTCTTTTAACAGATTTAAATTTTTCATCATGTGATTACATTGCTCTTTATTAACCAAAATACTTTCGCAATTTGATGACTGACTTTGATTCAGCCTGTCTATATACAACTCATCTTCAATCAGCTGGAACAGATTCTTCTGCCTTTTATTTTTCCGGTACTGATCTTTATAGGTATTAATACAGACTTTATATAAGAAGCTTTTAAAATTCTTTGATTTATATCTTCGGATACACTTGATTATTTTAATCCAGGTTTCCTGAAACAAATCGTCTGCTTCAAAATTATTTCGTACAAGATTAAAGCATAACTTATAAAGAGGTTTTTTATACCTGTCTATCAGTATGCTTAATGATTCATCTTTTCCTGAAAGATACTCGTTAATCAAAATTTCATCCATTGCAAAATAACTCCTCTCATTACTTACAACGAATTATGTACGCTTTTGTTCGCAGTTTATTGATTATTCTTGTAATTTGCATAAATTTCAAGTGTTCTGACAGCAGATCGAATATCACTAAAGACCGGTAACCCGCCTTTTTCCATCACTGATACAAATTCACCATAATATTCGCTGGCATTTACTGATACAATAATGGGCTTGTCATACTTATTAAACAGATCAACAACAATATTGGCAAGTGAATCACTGTTATGGCAGGTGTCCGGGGTTGATTTGATGTTTTCAACGTGGGGAACAACTCCGACAATGACACAATCAACATGATCATCTTTTAAAAATGCTTCTATATATTCACCATACATGACATCATCAGTCATTGGCGTCACATCAAGAATGCTTGTTTTTGTATCAACCAATCCATGAGTATTCAATTGACTCAAACGCCGTATCGTTTCATCACTCTGCTGTGCCATTTTTAAAGTACCCAATTCATCGGCGGCAATGGTCGCTTCAAAACCTGCATTTAAAACACCTGCAACATTCATTCCATTAATAGTTTTATGAGATAATAACGAGAAAGTTTTAATACAGTTCATGTACATGCTGGCATCTTCCATTAAAATGACATTTGCTTGTTCACAAGCTGCCTTGAACACTTCATAATCTCCTGTCATTGATGCAGTATGACTTTGTGCCGCTTTGGCTCCTGCTTCTGTCTTTCCCCCTTTATAAACGATAATCGGTTTATTTGCCTGCTTGGCCATTTCAAAGAAAGTTCTTCCTTCCAGCAAATCAAACCCTTCCACATAAAGAGCAATCACATCAATGTTATCCTGATTTTCAAAAAGAGCAATCAAATCTGTAATCTTCACATCATATTTATTTCCAAAGCTCACAACTGCTTTAAAAACTGGTGTGTTTTTCAGTTTATCTATCATTGTAATAGCCATTCCTCCGCTTTGAGACAACAGCACGACATTACTTTGTTCATTTGAAGAAATATGAAGCCTGTCCTCTTCTATGAATAACGAATTCACCCCCACTGCATCAGATCCTTTTCCATAATAAGTACCCATACAGTTTGGCCCAATGACTCTTATTCCCTGTTTTATAGAGTGCTGCAGCTCCTGCTTGAAGTCTTCATAATTAATGTCCGAAGGAATTCCCGGAATCAGTACGACTGCTTTAGGAATGTTTGTTTTCATGTTCTCAAAGAATGATTGAATATATTTCGCCGGAGCGGTATAAATAGCCAGTTCCACTTTCTGTTCAATCTGGTCTATGCTTTCATACAGTTTATATTGCTTATTCCCTATTTGCACAGTTCCTCCTTTGGGATTAACGCAATAAAGATCCTTTCTGTCAAGTTCATGCATCAGATGAGCAATTTCTTTTCCCATGCTGTATTTATTGGGATCTGAGGTAACACCTATGACAGCAACACCATCAGGCTTGAAGAAAGGAACAAGATTATCAATGTTGACTTTCATCAAGTTTTCATCAGTTTTCTTAGCTTTTTCAAAAGAAACATATCCGTCAACTGCCACAAACTTTCCTGACTTTGAAAATACAAACGGATTAAAATCTGCCTGCGAAATATAGTAATTTGTGTTTTCGAAATTGACTTTTGAATAATGATAAGCCAGCGCACTGATGATTGAAGCATTTTTAGCAATCAGTTCCATGTATTCAGTATGTCCTGTTTCATTGTATTTATGCCTTATTTTAATTGAGTTCATTAATTTGTTGGCTTCTTCAATGGATAAATGCGGGAGAATAAGATTAGCCGGATCATAATACTTGGCAAAAAACTCAGCATCATCTCCTCCTTTACTTAATGTAAGAACCGGTCCGAAAGCTCTGTCGCTTTTTATCCCGAATAACAGTTCGTTCCCAAGGCTGCTGGAGAATTCTATAAATTCCACAATCAGAAATCCCTCAATGACCGGTTTTGTATCGGTATAATGAGACAGAATTTCCTCTTTCATTTTATCAATGACATATTGGACAAAAACAGGATCATGTTTATTGACAATTTTTACTCCGCCAAGTTTCTGTTTATGGATAATATCCCTTGATACCACTTTAATGACCACTTTTTCTCCGAAAGGATTCAATACCTCTTCTGTTATCTGCTTGGTTTTTGTTATATACACATTTTTGGGGACATCAAGACCTACCCAGTCCAGCATTTCATAGACTTCATGCTCATAAAGCATATTTCTGTTATCTTTATACGCTTTTTCAAAGATCTCATCTATTTTTTTTATTGCTCCGATAGATATATTCATGTTTATGCCCCCTTATATTATGATAATTCAATTATATCATATTCATAAACCATTATTAGTCTGCAAAAAGAATTACTGACATAACCTCATCTAAATTATCACTGTTCAGATATTTATCAGGTTGAATTGGCTGATTATGAATATTTATCTCTTTAACACTCCAGTAAAAACTTACCAGTGAAATAATGAATTTCTCACTGCTGTTGTCATAAATGTATTGACCGACACCTTTGCCGACAGATGGCTTCCCATAAATTGTCACGTTGTCTGAAAACAACTTAAGACTCAGCGTTAACATTTCAGATGCACTGGCACTGTTTTCATTGATTATAATTGATATTTTATTAAAATCTATCATCTCTTTATCTGAAAAGTACGGGGTTATATAACCGTCTCTGTCTATGGTATAACTTGATGTGCAGACTGGTAACAAGGCATCAAGAATATTGTTTGCACTGTCAATGAATCCCCCGCCATTATCTCTGAGATCAATAATCAGATGAACGTCACTACTTTTTTCAATTGCGCTGATGATTGAAATGAACTGCTCATCAGTGTGCTGACTGAATTCGTCAATCTTGATGTATATGGTACTTTTGTCTATGTACTTATATGAAACCGTACTGTACTCTGCACCAGCATAATAGTCATATGATTCACCGGATATGATATAGGTATATAAGTCATCTGTGTTTTTTATTTTATCTATTTCTGATTGTAATTGATTTTTCGGGAAGCTTGTTATGTTATCTCTGTTGTAATCAAATAAATAGTATTGATCAAATAAATAAGCAACCTGCTCAGAAACAGGTTTTTCACGCAGCAGTATTTCATTCAGGATTTCCTGGTAATATGTGTTGTTCCCACATGTTTCTATCCCTTCCAGAATCACCTCTTTAGCCCTGTTGCCTCGTCCTTCTGCAATATATGCACTAGCTAAATATCCGTAGGATATCTCACTTGACTCATCCAATGAGATGATTTTACTGAATATGTCTTTTGCCTGCGAAATTTCACCGACATTGTAATAACCTAATCCCAGACTCTCCAGCAAGAAGATGTCATTCTGAAAAACTGTTAATGCTCTGTTTGAATGAGTAATGGCATCATTGTAATTATATCCGTTGATTAATGAGTCAATAAGCCAGTAATAAGCATCATATACATCATTCTCCTCAAGAGCATTTTCTAATGCCGTTTCATAATATCTGGAGGCATCCTTATATTCATATTGATAATAATACATATGACCAATAGCCATATTCAAATCAAAATTTGTTGAATTAATCAATAATGCATTATCTTTGTACTCACTTGCTTTAGAAAACAGATCGCTCATATAGCAACTGTAAATAGCAAAGACATAGCCATCCATTTCAGAAGGATATAACGCAATATATTTATTTGCATTTTCAAGCGCGTTTTTGTAATCACCCAGAAGATAAGGGATTTTTGCCATGTAAGAAAGTATGTTCTGATTACCTGGATAGTGGTTGTTTAACCTGCAGATGGTATCATAAATATCATTTTTATAATCAGTGTTTTCACATAATATTTCTAACATATTCAGATAATAATAATCGTATTCGATTTCAAATTGCTTTTCAAGAAGCATTAGTGCATTCTTTACCGATCCAAGATATACAAGTGCCTCCAATTCCAGATCTAATGCATCAATGCTGTTCTCATCAATTTCAAGAGCATGTCTTGCTTCAACTAAGCTGTTAGCATAATCTCCCATATAATTATAAGTAAGGGCTTTCCCAGAATAAGCATATAAGGATTCTTCATAGGATAATGCAAGGTCATACTTTTCAAGTGCTGATTCATAGCTTCCTTCATATAATAGAATATCGCCATATAATTCAAATTCAATATTATTATTGGGTAATTTGCTGATGCATTGATCAATGAAAATCAGAGCCTGTTCAAGATTATCTGTCATAAAGTAGCAATATGCTAAATTATATAGTTGCTGATTTGACTTTTCGCCTGTCTCGTTAAGTGATAAATAGTGCTCTATTGCTTTTTCATACTCTTCATTCTCTATCAGTTCATCACCTTCATCATTGCTTTGTGACAGGTTTGTTGAATTCCATCCACTAAATAGATTTACGTTTTTTAGTAAAAAACCTGCAAAAACAAAAAAAAGCAACGTCAAGAATGCTAACACAACTAATATAATGACAATCTCTTTTTTCATAATCCCCCGCAAATGAATAATTCTTATATAATTATACTATAGAAATATGATTTTCATTCAATGTTTTCTTTAGATTTTGTAAGATACTCATAGGCATCTTTATACTCATTCAACATTGAATAACACTTGCTTAATTTTTCATATATATATTGTGCCATAGCATTTTCTTCATGATTGATATAGTAATTAACCGATAAAAGCAGATGTTCAATCGCCTGTTTTGGTTTTTTCAGATAATAATATGACAAGCCGATAATCATCTGATACTTTGCTTCAGATAATTCATCTAAAGTTATTTTCTCTTCAGGTATGACTTTTTTTAGGATCTCATCATATCTTTTATTCATAAGGTCATTGTACATATGCAATAGCATATTGTTATTTGATGAATTATTTACCTGGTATTCACTTTTTCTGATGAAATCATTGATTTTTTCACTGTCATTTAAATAGTAACCTATTTCACCCGCTAACAGATACACTTTGCTTTTTTCTATGTCAGTATTTTCAAGATAAGTGATTGCCTTATCAATGAAATGAAATGCATCGGGATATAATCCCTTTAAATATGATTCTCTCGCTAAAAAATAATAACTTTTTCCAACACAGAAAGCGATTGCTTCATTTCTTCTTAATTCAGAAATATCTTTTTTTTCTTCAATTGCTATACATTGTCTGTAGTCTTTTTTTTCATAAGCTTCCAATATCTGCATTTGATCGATGTTGATAAAATAGGTTTCACTATCATCATCAAGGAAATAACCTACAGGTTTTCGTAATTGCTTAGCCAGATACTCAAGTGTGCTGATCGAAGGATTTGCCTGGTCGTTTTCAATCTGGCTGAGCATATTTCTTGTTATGAAATCTCCTGCAAGTTCTTTTTGAGTTAACTGTCTGCTCATTCGCAGTTCTCTGATTTTCAGGCCGAGAGTCATGCTTCTCAAATCTTTATCCTCCAATTAAATTTACCTTTATTGTTTCAATTAGTAAATATTACTTACATTTAGAATATCATTAATAAGATGAATTGACAATAGCTACCTGACATTCTCTTTTCTTGACAAATTGATCATTACCATATAAAATTAAGGTAAATAAAATTTACACATTTACGAGTCAATAAAATGACAGCGTCATATCATATTTGGGAGGCTAAACATGTCAGATTGGTGGGTTCAATTAAGTTCATTACAGAGGTTTTTCTATTTAGTCGCTATACCATCCACTGTTATTCTTTTATTACAGTCAATTTTGACCATTATCGGTTTTGGATCAAACGGTGATGCAGACATGGACATTGATGCAGATATCGATGTTGATGTAGATATGGATACTCATATTGACATTGATCATAGTGGAACCGATCCTGTCGATAATCTTGCAGGAACAGCTGATTTCAGATTTGTGACAGTCAGAGGAATCATTGCATTTCTGACTATGTTCGGTTGGGTTGGAGCTGCTTTGGCGCCATCGGCATTACACACTGTATTTACTATATTACTTGCTTCAGCAGCTGGATTGTCAAGCATGTTGCTGATTGCCCTTCTTTTTTATGGTATTTCCAAGTTACAATCCAGCGGAAACATAAATTACAGGCTGGCTATAGGAAAAGAAGCAAAAGTATACATCCCTATACCTCCAAACAGAGAAGGATTTGGAAAAGTTCAAATTCTTTTACAGGAACGATTGCTTGAACTAGAAGCAATCAGTGATTGTAGCAGTATCATAAAAACAGGTGAAACTGTTCAGGTAATTGATATCTTTAATACATCAACCTGCGTTGTTGATCGTTTTAGAAAATAAAACTATTTAGGAGAAAGCATTTATGGAAAATATGAACGTTTTAATTATAGTTGTCGTTTTAGTTGTGCTGGTTTTCATGACTTTAATGGCGCTGCTGTCAAGGTACAAAAAATGTCCTTCAGACAGAATTCTGGTCATTTACGGTAAAGTGGGTAAGGGCTCAGCAGGTGCAAACAAGAGTGCAAAATGTATTCATGGCGGAGCGGCATTTATTTGGCCAATTATTCAGAGTTATGAATTCCTGAGTTTAACACCAGTTTCAATAAACGTGAATTTAACCGGCGCACTTAGTAAGCAAAACATCAGAATTGATGTCCCATCACGTTTTACTGTCGGTATTTCTACTGAACTTGGAGTCATGCAAAACGCTGCAGAACGTTTATTGGGATTGAAGCAGAATGAAATTGAAGAACTGGCAAAAGACATTATCTTCGGTCAATTACGTCTGGTCGTTGCTACAATGGATATTGAAGAAATCAACACAGACAGAGATAAGTTCTTAACCGCTGTTTCAAATAATGTGGAAACTGAATTGAAAAAAATCGGATTAAGGTTGATCAATGTTAATGTAACTGATATCAAAGATGAATCAGGATATATTGAGGCATTGGGAAAAGAAGCAGCTGCAAAAGCAATCAATGATGCCAAGAAAACTGTTGCTGAAAAAAACAGAGATGGTTCTATTGGGCAAGCTCAAGCTCAACAGGATGAGAGAATACAGGTAGCCACTGCAAATTCATTAGCCATACAGGGAGAAAATGAAGCAAAAGTAACTGTCGCTAATTCTGATGCAATCAGAAGAGAACGAGAAGCAGAAGCATTAAGGCGTGCGACTGCTGCTGAAAAAGTTCAAACTGCCAAAGCACTTGAAGAATCGTATTCAGCTGAAGAAACAGCAGAAAAAGCCAGAGCCTCCGAGACCACTGAAAAAGACCATGTTTTACAATTTGGAAACTGGTCTTTTTATTATGTATGAATAAAAATGTTATTTGACAAAAAAT
>JAFGUQ010000078.1 GCA_016938455.1 Clostridia bacterium | reverse complement strand
TAATAGTTATAATTATTTTGAAAGGTCGGGGTATGGAAAACAAGTATTTACATGAACATTTCAACATAGACAGGGATCTGCTGTCTCTTGCAGATGAAGCAGAAGCAAGAATCACGGATCAGTTTAAAAAAATAGAAGAGATTTCGAGATATAATCAATATAAAGTGATTAAAGCTTTTCATGACAACAGAGTTTCCGATACTCATTTCATGTCCTCGACAGGGTATGGCTATGGTGATATCGGAAGAGAAAAACTTGATGATGTCTTTAAAACGGTTTTCAAAGGTGAGGATGCGCTTGTCAGACAATCCATTGCATCAGGAACCGTAGCTATATATAATGCGATAGCAGCGAATCTTCACCCTGGAGATGAGATTCTTTTTATAACAGGTTTACCTTATGATACTTTAATAGAGGCCACTGGAATCAGAGGGAATCAAAAAGGGTCACTCAAAGATTATGGGATTTCAGCAAAAGTGGTTGAACTGACTGACAATGGTTCCATTGATTATGATTCAGTCAGAAAGAACATCGGCGACAAAACAAAAATGATTTTTTTACAGCGTTCAAGAGGGTATCACTGGAGAAATCCTGTCATGTGCAGCGATATTGAAAAAGTCAGTCAACTGGTCAAAAACATCAGCAGCCAACTGATTTTATTTGTGGACAACTGCTACTGTGAGTTTGTGGAAACAGTTGAGCCTCTTGAATGCGGAGCGGATCTTATTGCAGGATCACTGATCAAGAATCCCGGAGGAGGGTTAGCACCGTCGGGAGGCTATATAGTAGGGAAAAAAGAGCTGATCGAGAATTGCGCATCAAGAATCTACTCACCTGGTCTTCATAAAGAAGTGGGAAGCTCCATCACTGATAAGAGACTGCTTTTCCAGGGGCTTTATATGGCTCCGAAAGTTGTGGCGGAAGCACTCAAGGGAGCTGTATTTACTGCGGGTATCCTTGACTTATCCGGGTATGAAACATCACCGTCTTTTAATGACACGAGAGGCGATATTGTTCAGCTTGTCAAGTTTGAAAAGAAGGAGCAACTTATAAAATTCTGTCAGAGTATTCAAAAAAGCTCACCGATTGATGCTCATGTCACCCCATATCCGTGGGATATGCCCGGATATCAGGATCAGGTCATCATGGCTGCAGGCACCTTTGTACAGGGGGCTTCGATTGAATTGAGTGCAGATGCCCCCATCAAGGAACCATACATAGCCTATATCCAGGGAGGGCTGGTTTATTCGCAGGTTAAACTGGCAATCCTGTTAGCGTTGCAATCCATAAAAAATAATGAGATAATATAGTTGTTCGGAGGGAGCAATGCCAAACCAAATAAACAAAAGAAAAAATTTCAGAAGATATTTAATTGTGAAGAGAATAAAAAAGATCATCAGTATTCTAGTCATCATTTTTTTATGCATCTATATCCCAACAATAATCATACTGGCTACTTCTTCAAAACCTGATCTTGATATGCTGCATAATGGCGAAATCAAAGATTCCATTAAAGCTGAAGGACTGGTTCTGAAAGAAGAACAGCTTTTCACCGCATCTTTTAACGGTCTGTTTGCCAAAGGTGCCAGCGAAGGAGAAAAAGTACCGGCTGGCTATACCATTGCCTCTATCGTTCAGAAAGACTATATTGACCTGTTTAATCAGCTTGAAAGCCTGAAAAAAGAGATACTGCTCAGAAAACAGAGCGGTGAAATCAACAGTGGAATCTTTACACGGGATTTGAAAGAAGTAGAAGAAAGCATCAAGCAGAATGTGGTAGAAATCACAAAAGCCATCTATCAGGACCGCTTAGGTGATATTGATGAGTATCTAAGGCAGATAAGCAGGTATCAGCAGTTCAGGAATGATATCATTTACGGGCTCAGCAGCAATGACATCTATGTAGAGGATCTTGAAAATCAGGCTAAGACGCTTGAAGCAAGCTTTAAAAGTCAGATTGATGATATTGTTACTGAAAAACCTGGTATTGTCACCTACAATATAGACGGCTTTGAAGACCAGTATATCATTGGTGATGTCATCAACTATTCGATTGATGAATTCAGTCAGCTGCTGTCAAATAAAACTGACAATAAGAATGAAGGCAATGAAATCATTGCTGGTAAACCTTTTGTCAAGATGATTTACGGCAATTCCTATACCCTTGCTTTTATCATCAGCAATGATGATGTCAGGAGAATTCAGTCTAAGGGCACAGTCAGTGTCAGCATTGAAAAACTTAATCTGTCCATAAAATCAAAAAATATCACTTATGGAAACAGTGATGGAGAAAACACCATTGTGTTCATAGAGATTGACAGTAAGCTGAATGACCTTTCATCAGTAAGGAAAATCAGTGCAGAAATTGTATTATCAGAATATTACGGATTAAAAGTTCAGCTAAGTGCGTTGACTAATTTAGATGCTTATCCCTATCAAAACACTCAACTTGGTGTGGTTAAAGGAAACTGGGTAAGTTTTGTTGATGTGGAGATTGTGGTGAATGATGACACTTATGCCATTATTGAAAGTACAGAAAAAGAGGTCAGTTTATATGATTATTATGTTCGGAAACCAGAAAAAGTGACGGAAGGACAGATTGTCAAATGAGTATCCGTGAGAATCTAAAGCAGATCAGAAATGAAATCGCCTCCATCCAGAAGAAGAATGGGGAAGTGCTGATAGTCGCTGTGACAAAAACAGTGGATATTGACACTGCTGAGGCTGCTATCACTGAAGGAGTCACTGATGTCGGAGAAAACAGAGTGCAGGAACTGCTTCTTAAATATGAATCATTAAATCAAAAAGCTGCTTTTCATTTAATCGGACATCTTCAGACAAACAAAGTGAAGTACATCATCGGGAAATGTAAACTGATACACTCAGTTGATTCATTGAAATTATTACAGGAAATTGAAAGGCAGTGTGCGAAGCAGAACATGCCTCAGGATATACTGATTCAAGTGGATATTGCTATGGAAACAACCAAGTTTGGAGCCACACTTGATGAAGTTCACGAAATGATTGCAGAAAATGAGAAAAACAGTTTTGTTAAGATAAAGGGATTGATGACGATGGCTCCGCTGACGGAAAATGAGGAAGAAATCAGAAAAGTGTTTAAGAAGTTATATGAAGTATATATTGACATTAAGGGTAAAACATTTTACAATACTTGTATGGAGTTAATTTCGATGGGGATGAGTAACGACTATAAGATAGCTATTGAAGAAGGTGCGAATATCGTTAGAATCGGTTCTAAGATATTCAAATAGATTCCATAAGGGACTTTTTACGAAAGAGAAACCAATTAATTTACACAAGAAAAGGAGGCAGTACTATGAGTAATCTGTTAGACAGAATGCTAAACATCGTAGGCTGGGATGAAGATCAAAAAGAGGTAGTAGAGCAGGAAGAGGTTATTGAAAGAGATTCAAGAACCGTATCAAAGAAAAGTAATCCAAGAAAAATCGTGAACATTCATGAACCAATTAACTATAATGTCAGCACATTAAATGTTATGCAGCCTGAAAGTTTTGAGGATGCAAGAGATATCTGCGAATGCTTGAAAGCCAAACAACCAGTTATTATTAATCTTGAAAATATCAGCAGAGACCTGGCACAGAGAATTGTTGATTTTGTCAGTGGAGCTATTTATTCTCTTGAAGGTGATATCAAGAAAATCTCAGCTGGAATATTTATTGTCACACCTAATACTTTCAGAGTTGAAGAAAACCATAATGAATCTTTACAGAATGAGCAAATCGGAGAAAAAAACGTTTTTCCTTGGATGAGCTAGTTTTGCAATGAGTATAGTAATATTAGCCTTATCGCGGCTTTTAGATGTTATCTCTACACTGATTTTTATCAGAGCAATTTGTTCATGGTTTCCTAAAATCAGGGAGACTAAGTTTTTTGATGTATTAGTTCAAATTACTGAACCGATATTGATGCCTGTGAGAAAATTGCTGTTTAAAATGAAGATAGGAAACGGAATAGCTGATTTTTCAATTATTGCCACTTATCTACTGATTATTTTGATTCAATATTTATTAAGATTATTATAAAATCCCAGCAATGGGATTTTTTATTAATATATTGCAAAAAAAATAAAATTGGGTATATAATAGATATATAAGGTCAGAGATAGTCAGAAGAAAAGAGGAGTATCATTGGAATATAAAGACTATTATAAAGTATTAGGTGTTGATAAGAAAGCAACAGCTGATGAAATAAAAAAAGCATATCGGAAACTTGCCAAGCAGTATCATCCTGATGCCAATAAGTCCAAGAATGCTGAAGATAAATTCAAAGAAATCAATGAAGCTTATGAAGTGCTGTCCGATAAAGAAAAGAGGGAAAAATTTGATATGTTCGGAAGTAATGCAAACTTTCAGAACGGCAGTAATTTTGACCCGAGTCAGTATGGATATCGTCATACAAGCAACAGCAACAGCAAAGGTTATTCAGACTTTTTTGACTTCTTCTCAGAAGGGTTTGACTTAAGCTCGTTATTCGGTGGAGGCAGAAAGTCACAAAGAGTGCAAAAAGGAAGAGATTACCATGGAGAAGTCACTGTTTCTTTAGGAGAGCTCTTCAGCGGGGCTAAAAGAACAATGACCCTTGGAGCCACAAGTATTGAAATCTCCATACCGAAAGAAATTAAGGATAAATCGAAAATAAAATTCAAAGGTAAAGGCGAAAAAATTCAGGGTGGCGAGAATGGTGATTTAATACTGACTGTATTCATACAACCTGAAAAAGGTTATGAAATCAGAGATGCCAATATTATAAAAACCATTGAAGTGTCTCCGTGGGAAGCTTATTTTGGCGAAGAAATCACACTGGATTATTTTGGCTCATCCATTAAGGTGAAAATCCCTAAAAAGTTCACAGGCGGAAATATGGTTCGTATCCCAAATAAAGGAATGTTTCTGAAACAGGGAAACAGAGGTGACCTGAATATCAGGATCAATATTGTCAACCCTCCACATCTCAGTAAAGAAGAAGAAAAACTGTACAGACAGCTGCAGGAAATATCTCTCGATAAATCAATCAGATAAAGTTCATATTGAAAGAATATCTATTAGAATATATAATAGCTTATATTATCTTTAAGGGGTGT
Organism: Clostridia bacterium; assembly: GCA_016938455.1. Lineage (GTDB taxonomy): Bacteria > Bacillota > Clostridia > DUPQ01 > DUPQ01 > JAFGUQ01. The sequence continues at coordinate 7,953 of JAFGUQ010000078.1, read as the reverse complement.
ACGATGAATAGAAGACAAAGAGTAATAGATGGATTGAATTTCAGAGAAACTGACCAGGTACCAAAGGATTTAGGCGGAATGAGATCTACCTCAATCAGCTGTTTCAATTACAGAGCATTAAGAAAAGAACTGGGATTAAGTGACAAACTTCCGCTGGTTTATGATGAGGGACAGATGCTGGCCATTCCTGAACCTGATGTATTGGATGCTCTTGATTGCGATATCGCATTTGTACAGTCAGATACCACTAATGCTTATGATGTCAGACATCTGTATAAACCATATGATTATAATGGAAGACTGGAAGCTATGGTTCTTGATCCATCAGTTTATTCTGCTGATGAAAACGGAACAATCAGTCATCATGGAATGACTATGCCTAAATCAGCTGTTGTCTTCAATCTGCCTCATGCAGGGCAGGAATTTGATATGGACAATCTTTATATGCCATCACTTGAGGAACTTAAAATACAGCAGAAAGCTAATGAGATTACTGACAGACAGGTTGAAGAACTAGCCATTAAATGCAGAATGGCTAGAGAAGCGACAGATAGAGCCACATTTTTAGGCGGATATGAATTCCATCCTGATTTTATCGGGGGTGTTGCAAATGGTTCAATGCTATGCCTGCTGGAGCCTGACTATGTACATGAGTTTTATTCCATAAAAATAGAATCCGCTTTAAGAAATTATGAAAAAATCATTCCTGCAGTCAAGGATTATATAGATATTATTCTGGCAGGGAATAATGATATGGGAACACAGAATGCAACTATTGTTTCACCGGAACTGTCCAATGAGTTTTTCATGCCGTATTTCAAGCAGGCAAATGACTGCATACATTCCTTTGCACCGGAAATGAAAACCTTCCTGCACTCATGCGGTGCCATCTATGAGATCATCGATTATATCATTGATGCTAAATTTGATATTCTAAATCCTGTTCAGTGGACAGCAGGAGGTCATTCCTATAAAGAGTGGAAAGATAAAGGCAGAAACAGAATCACATTCTGGGGTGGCGGAGTCGATGCTCAGCATGTGCTTCCTCTGCAAGGTCCCGAAGCTGTTGAAAAGCAGGCCAGGGAAGTAGTTGAATACATGAAAAAAGACGGAGGGTTCATCTTCTGTAATATCCATAACATCACCGCTGAAATCAAACCTGAGAATATTGTTGCCCTATATCGTGCAGCTAAGTAATATAGTCTGTTAAATAACATAGTAATAAAGGCCTTCTTTTTCTGAAAGATAGTTATATGAAAATCGGAAAAACAAGGTTTTTTATTATTCGTTTTAACCTTAGGATGATCAGCATCAAAAAATTAACCGATTGACAGAAATCACATTAATATTGTAATATTAATGGAAATTGGATTGTTTTAAACTAATAATTTTAAGCAGATTGGAAGCAGATTGATGGGACAGCTCTTACAGACAACCATAGGTGGGTTACTGACACAAATGGCCGACAGATATCCTGATAATGAAGCTCTGGTTCATTATAACGAGGGGACCAGATTTACTTACAAGGAGTTTAATGACCACTGTAATAGGATAGCAAGGGGATTACTTGGGCTGGGAATAAAAAAGGGAGATCATATTGCCATTTGGGCTACTAATAAAACTGAATGGGTGATTCTCCAGTTTGCATCAGCAAAAATAGGTGTAGTACTGGTCACTGTCAATACAAATTACAAAGTATTCGAACTTGAGTATTTACTTAAACAATCGGACAGCATGACACTGTTTTTGATTGATCACTTCAAAGAAACTGACTATCTTGGCATATTTGAAAAAGTATGTCCTGAAATTAAGGAATGTGAAAAAGGTCATTTGGTCAGCAGAAAACTGCCGTTATTGAAGAATGTTGTTTATATAGGGGATGAAATAAGAGACGGAATGTATCAGTTTAACGAGCTTATCAGTCTCGGTAATGACATTTCTGACGAATATTTTCAAAAAGTTTGTGATTCCTGTCAGATTAATGATGTCATTAATATGCAATATACTTCAGGGACCACTGGTTTTCCAAAAGGTGTCATGCTGACACATTACAATATACTTAATAACGGGAAATCAATTGGTGACTGTATGAAACTGACGGAAAATGACAGACTTCTCATTCCTGTTCCGCTTTTTCACTGTTTCGGCTGTGTGCTTGGTGTTTTAGCTTGTGTCACCCATGGGACAACAATGATCCTGGTGGATTACTTCAGACCTCAATGGGTATTAGAAGCTGTTGATAAAGAAAAATGCACCGCATTACATGGAGTACCCACGATGTTCATTGCACTGCTTGATAATGAAAAATTCAATGATTATGATCTTTCTCATCTAAGAACAGGAATCATGGCAGGATCACCGTGCCCGGTAAAAGTCATGGAGCAGGTAGTTGATAAAATGGGAATGACCGAAGTGACTATTGCTTTCGGTCAGACTGAAGCGTCACCAGTTTGTACTCAGACAACCACTGATGACAGCATATTTCATAGAGTGTCAACAGTCGGACGGGCATTGCCAAATATAGAATGCAGAATTGTTGATCCTGAAACAAATATGGAATTACCCCCTGACACTCAAGGCGAATTTGTAGCAAGAGGTTATAATATCATGAAAGGATATTACAAAATGGAAGAAGCCACAAGACTTGCCATTGACAACGAAGGATGGCTCCATACCGGAGACTTGGCGACCATGGATGCAGACGGGTATTATAAGATTACTGGAAGAATCAAGGACATGATCATCAGAGGAGGAGAGAATATCTATCCAAAAGAAATAGAAGAATTCTTGTATACCCATCCTAAAATTTCTGATGTGCAGGTGATCGGCATTCCCAGCAAGGAATACGGGGAAGAAATCATGGCCTGTGTTATTACAAAAACTAATGAGACAGTTACTGAAGAAGAAATAAAGACTTATGTTAAAGAAAATATGTCCAGGCATAAAACCCCTAAACATGTGGTGTTCATGGACAGCTTTCCATTGACAGCCAGCGGTAAGATACAGAAATACAAATTAAGGGAACTTGGCATTGAAATATTCAACCTGCAGGATGCTGCCAATATAGAAACTGCATGATTTAAATTATCATTTATGGTTAAAAAAAGGCTCTTCAACTATGATTAGTTATGGAGTTTTTTTTATTATTTGAAAAACCGATGGTTAGAATCAGCATTACTGTCATTCTTGCCATTTACATGAGTATCGGAGAAAACAAAATTTTCTGCTGTATTCTAATCATGATTTTCATCATGCTGTTACTATATCTTAAAATATCATATGAGAGTTTAATTATATGTCTCCTTTTTTTTATCATATTCATGGGATACGGTTTTTTTAAATTCAGACGACTTTCTGAGTATAATATTGGCAATAATGAAAAAACCATATCTGTCGAAGGGACAATTACAAGCATTAACAGTGTCAATGATGAATATGCCAAGGTTACACTGAACATCAAAGGAATGTTTGCTCCATCTGTTCAAGTGAAGATTTATGAATATGAAGAAACTCTTTTTCCTGGTATGAAACTGAAAGCGGAAGGGTTGTTTTTAAAACCGGTGATGAAGTCAAATCCCGGAGGGTATGACGAAGAAAAATACATGTATGCCAACAACATCTGCGGTAAGTTATTCTGTTACAGCAATGATGTCACCATTCTTGCTTCAAATGGTTTGAGATATGCATTAGGGATGTTGTATCATGACATCAAAAAGAGTGCTGTAACGCTTTTAGGAGATGAATACGGGAATATACTGGCCGCAATGCAGATCGGAGCTAAAGAGGAAATCAATGATGAAACCATCACTGTTTTCAGAGTCAGCGGATTATCTCATACCATGGCGGTATCAGGATCTCATGTCATGTATCTGATGACTCCGCTTCTTTTTATTTTTTCAAAGACAAAACTAAAAAGACGCAGGTATTATCCCATAATCATGGTGGTGCTTCTCTTGTTTTCGCTGCTGACTTGCCTGAAACCTTCTGTAGTAAGAGCGACTGTAACCGCACTTGTGTTATTATCTTCTGACTATTTTTATGAACAATATGACCCCATGAATGCGCTTGGCCTTTCAATGATGCTTCTTGTGATCGCAAATCCGATAAGTCTGTTTGATTCAGGATTCATTTTATCATATACCTGTGTCGTCTCAATTTTAATATTTTACAATCCATTGATTTCTTTTATGAAACAAACACCTCTTTACCGTGTGCTTATCCTGACATTATCTGTACAGATTGGGATTGTCATGGTCAGTGCCAAAATTTTCTATACTTTCTACACATTCTCATATCTTGTTAATATTCTGGTTTTACCTGTCAGAATGCTCATAAGCTTAGCTGGATGGTTAATGTATTTTTTGAACCTGTTCTTTACTCCTGCTACCAGTGTGATTGCTGTTGTCATTTATACCATGCTTGACTATATTATGATAATTGCCAGATTCTTCTCACAATTTAAAATCTCAACAGTTTCGCTGCCATACATTTCATCTTTCACAGTCCTTCTCTATTTTCTGTTTATGCTGATGCTCTGCTATGGAAAAGACAGAAAAAAGAAGATTCTTATTTTCATTGTTCTTCTTTTTTCTGTGTTTATGACTGTTATTCTTCAATATGCTTTTAATCTGGTATTCTTTGATGTGGGACAGGGAGACTGCGCTTTGGTCAAATGCAAAGACAGGGAAATTCTGATTGACTGCGGAGAATATGCACCGTTAAACAGTATTTCCTATTACACTGGTGATGAGATTGACTATCTGATGATTTCTCATTCTCATGATGACCATATGGGTGGTGCCTATGAAGTTATTGAAAGATTCAACGTAAAGAACATCATGATACCGGATATACAGGACCAAAGCTTTGACAGTCTTCTCAGATTATGTGATGAAAAGAAAATAAATGTCATCAGAGTAAAAAGCGGTGATGAATTTACCGTTAGCGATATTCATCTGACAATATTCAATCCAGGCATGACAGAGTACAGGAATCAGAATAATTCATCGATTGTCTGCCAGGTCACATACAAAGATCTGAATATTCTGTTCACAGGTGACATTGAGAAAGAAATAGAGAGTACATTGCTTTTCGATCATCTTCAGCTATCATCTGAAATACTGAAAGTGAGTCATCATGGTTCTGATACTTCAACCAGCACTGACTTTTTAAATGCTGTGGATCCTTTGATAAGCATCATCAGTGTAGGGTATAACAGTTTTGGTCATCCTGATGCAAAAACTCTTGAAATACTGAAAACTTTTTATAGAACTGACCAGTTTGGTGCTATAATAATAAAGTACAAAAAAAACAGACTGATGATTGAAACAGGAAAAAGATGAACTACGAAATACTGAAAAATGAATTGACCAGGAATCTGATCAAAAATGTATATCTGCTTTATGGTGATGAACCCTATTTGATAGATGCCGTCGTGAAAAAGTTAGAAAGTGTTGTTTTAAACGATAATATCAATGCTTTTACCAAAAACACATTCAGTGATGATGTTGATTTATATGACATGATCAATGCAGTCAACACGGTACCTATGATCGGAAATTCCAAAGTGGTCGTCTGCAGAAACAGCTCGTTCTTTACCGGGAGTAAAAGCAAAGAAGAGCTTCTTGACTTATTTGACTCCATCAGTCAAAACACATGTCTGATTTTCATAGAAGAAAAAGTGGATAAAAAAAACATGGCATACAAAAAACTGGATTTGATGAAATGTACTTATGACATTACCTCCAGGAGTGACCATGAACTTACTGATTTCATAAGAAACCGATTCGCTAAAGCTGGAAAGAAAATATCCTCTAACCAGCTACTTACTTTTCTTGACTATTCAGGAACTCAATTACTGGACATTGAAAAAGACATTGAAAAAATCCTCCTGTATATGGATGAGAAACTGGATGTGAAAAAAGAATATATAGTGAATCTGTGTCAGGGGAGCCAGGAAGCAAAGCTGTATGAACTGGTGAACGGAACATTTGAGAAAAACATTGATAAAGCAATGGGGACATTGAAGGAACTGATGGCTGATAAAACACCGGTCATGCTGATTATTGCAACTCTAAATTCAAACTATATGGAACTTTATGAAGTGAAACTGGCCATTGAAAATAATGAAAAACCGGAAATATTCAGATTCAAGAGACCAATCAATGATTATGCACTCAAGAAGCTGACTGAATATGCAAAAAAGATTTCTCTGATGCAGCTGAAAGAATATATCAAAGAAATCTCAGATACAGATGTAGCAATCAAATATGGAAATATAAGTGACACCACAGCCGTGGAATTACTTGTTTTTTCATTAGCAAGAGCAGAAGGAAGGAATTAAAATGAGATTTACAAGAGAGCAGTATATTGACCTGCACTTATTCAAAGATGTGAAAAGGCAGATGTTTGTCGAACTGTTTGGCCCGCTGGTAGGACTGGATGAGGAGTGGAGAATGCAAGGTGCCTCACAGGACGAAATTGAGATGACAGGATTCGACTGGGACTATGTACCCTATATCGACTGTGGAGGAGCCACTGATGTTTTCGGCGGTCTTACTCCTAAGGTGATTGAAGAGACAAAAGACTATATCATCTCCATGGATGAACTGGGACGCAGGATGAAGCTGATTAAAGGTTATGCCACCGTTCCGCTTCCATTGGACAACCCCATTACAGATATGGATTCATGGTTGAAAATCAAGCATCTGTATCAGTTTGATGAAAAAAGGATTAACCTTGAAAAAGTAAGAAGAGCAATCGAAGAACAGAAAAAAGGGGTTCTGGTCGTTGCCAGCATTCCGGGAGGATTTGATCTGCCAAGACAGCTTCTTGGCGAAGAAGAACTGTGCTATGCCTATTTCGAACAGCCTGAACTGATTAAGGATATTCTTGATACAGCCGCTGAGACATCTTTCAAAGTACTTGACAGGGTATCTGATATGGTGACTATTGATCAGCTGAGCGTTCATGAGGACATGGCGGGTAAAAGCGGCCCGATGGTCGGTCCTAATATCGTGGAGGAGTTCATTAAACCTTATTATCTGTCAACCTGGAATATGCTCAGGGAAAAAGGAGCCAAAATATTTTCTCAGGACAGTGATGGTAATATGAATCCAGTCATTGACGTTTTCATTGAAAGCGGATTGACGGAATTCATGCCGTTTGAACCTGGTTCAGGGATGGACATGGTAGAAACAAGAAAGAAATATGGTGAAAAACTGACGATAAAAGGCGGTATCAATAAATATGTACTTAAAGAAGGAAAAGAAGCTATCAGAAAAGAGCTTGAATACAAGATGCAGCCGCTGATGCAAAAGGGTGGAACTATTTTCGGTCTTGACCATAGAATCCCCAATGGTACTCCTATTGAAAACTATCGCTATTATGCTAAGCTTGGCAGAGAACTGCTCGGTATAGAACCTTTAGACAAAAATAAAAAAGGCTGGTTACGTCAAGCCTTTTGATCGCTGTGATTGGAACTTAAAAACCGAGGAATGATTCCTCGGTTTATTTTTTATGCTTTGTTTAATGCTTTTGTCAGTCTAGATTTGTCTCTGTTTGCTTTGTTTTCATGATATAGACCATGACTTTTTGCAGTATCGATTGCTTTTAAACAAGCGTCTACTTTTTCTTTAGCATCTGCTGATTTTGCTTCAATGGCAGCATAAGTTGCTTTCATCTGTTTTCTTAATGCTGATTTTTTCTGAACGTTATTAGCATTCTGCTTTGCAGTAACCATTACTCTTTTTTTTGCTGATTCTATATTTGGCAAATCCTTCACCTCCGGCCTATTAATATTCAACTTCGATATTTTACCATGAAAAAACACAAAATGCAATCATTAAAAAAATATTATACTATGACTTTAACTGACAAATTAAATTCCACTTCATCCACTCTTCACCAGAAGTTACTCTGACAGCACTTTTTTGATATAATTCATTAGGTATT
>JAFGUQ010000077.1 GCA_016938455.1 Clostridia bacterium | reverse complement strand
GCACGTACGGTTCTGTGAGGGGCAGCAGCTACTCCTCGCTTGATGTGATAAATATTAAGAAAGGGAAAGAGTAGTGGGCTGTCTACTTGACGATTTGCATTGAAAGACAGACACATTTTAATTGATGAATTATCAGAACTCAGAAAAGATACGACACCGGACAGACTGCTAAGGTATGTGAAAGATAATATGAACTCGTTATTTGCATCAGCGGAGATGACTTCGCTTTATCGTATGCTTAAAGATGTTGACACAAGTGCCTCTCATGATGAGTTACCCGGAATCATCATTTCATGGATGGCTTTTGCGTGCGGAGACAACAGAGAAATGTTTCAAAGGATGCAGCACATCAGAGAAACAGACTTGAAGACTCCTCAGGAAAGTTCACTCTTTTATTCATTGAAAGCGATGATTGAAGGAATGATGAACAAGGACAACGCCCTTAAGTACTCCAGATTAGCTTATGATATCCTTCCTTTGAATGAGAAGTCCATCTTCATGGCCAATGCACAGTTGACCTATGCGCAGGTATTGGCAGGAACTGACCAGTATTCCAAAGCGGCTGATTTCTTTTCATCATCGCACCATATTTTCAATGAATTAAAAATGAATTTTCTTGCCATGGTTGCGCTGGTGAATGAGCTTCTTAATAGATTCAGGATGGGGGAAATCAGTTATGTCATCAACAGGAGTCAGGAGGCATTATTCATGTCAGGTTCTTTTCATGATGAAACAAAGTCGTACTCGGAGGTCGCCAATCTGCCTGCCGGGATGTCCTATCACGAGATCAATAAGCAGAATCTTGCGATAAAACACCTTTCGGCCGCGAAAAAGAGCATTGATGACATGGGGATGCTTCATATGCATGGAGTGACTGAAATGTATCTTTTCAGGTCATACTATATCCTTGATGACCAGCAGAACATGGAAAAGATACTAAATGAGGTAATAACAAGGTTCGGTCACATGAACTACAGGCAGATGGATATTCTGATTGCCACATTTAAAATACTGCTTCATAAATACAATCATCAACCTATCGAAAGTGAGATGGAGATGTTCGAGATTGAAGACAGTAAACCCTCTTTGGAAGCTCAATTCATGGTGAATGAGATGAAGACATATATTACTCTCTGCAGTTACAGGCTGATGATTTCATCACAGGATATCCTGGAAAATCTGGATCAGTTCAGAGCATCTGGAAACATGACAAAGCTTCAGGCCACATTCATTCAACTGGCAGAGCTTTCAAATCTGGAAGGCAATAAAGAACAGGCCACATTGTATTTGAAGCAGGCGGTCGATATTTACCGGGAATATGACATGCTTGTCAATTTCCTGTTTTATCCGATGACACTAACAGAAGAAATTAGAGCAATGGACAGAGAACTTCACCGGAAATTGTCTGAAACAAGAAAAACTAATCATCAAATCATCAGAGAATCATTGCTGACAAGCCGTGAAAAAGAGATACTCAAGCTTATTTCGCTTGGAAAATCCAACAGTGATATCGGGAAAGATCTTTTCATCAGTGTGGGAACCATAAAATGGCATATCAATAACATTTTCTCAAAACTTCATGCGGAAAACAGAATTCAGGCAGTTAAGAAAGCAAAAGAACTGAACGAGATCTGATTGATTGAATAACCTGCCCAAAGACCTAACTCCGGTTAGGTCTTTTTACATATCTTTTTTCATATAATAAGCAAGTATTACTTTTACATGACTGCAGTCTCTGTGCGGATGAACTGCATCAGGATAAAATGTGGAATAGCTTATTAAATTATCGGAGATGAAAATGAACCAGGAATACAAACATGAACCTAAAAAATCGGAAATCATACTGACAAGACTGATCGGAAGCACTGTTCTGCAGAAGTATTATGATGATTTCATCAGAGAACTGGAGCTAGACAGGTATGATGTGGTCCTTGACTACTGTGCCGGAGCAGGGCAGATATCTTCAAGAGCAGCCAGAAAAGTAACTGAGGGTAAACTTGTTTATGCAGATGTGTCCTCATCATGGCAAGCATTTGCGAGCAAAAAGCTTTCAAAATGCAAGGTTGCCAGAAAATGCCTTTTTCATAGTTTTGACAGGAAATTATTGATTGGTCAATATGACAAGATCATCATGCATTTCGTCATACATGACATAGATGCGAAATACAGGATGGCAGTCATCAACCATATGGTCATGAACCTGAAAAAGGACGGTATGATCTACATCAGAGAACCTGTTGATGATGTTCACGGACTGAAACTCTATGAATTAATCAATATGATAGAAGCCACAAAAGTACTTACCTATGATTATGTGGTGAGAGAATCATTTCTGATCGGGAAATATGCAGATTTAAGATGCCGATTGAGAAAGGAAGCGTAAAATGAACAAAAAAAAATGGATATGGCTGATAACAGGGTGTGTGTCTGCGGTGGTGATATACTTCCTGACGGTGTTTTTGCTCATGAAGCCAGGGATACCTCACGAGATACTGAAGGGATTACTGAAGGCTGGCCTGATTTTTCATTTCTGCATCATTGCCGTCACTGCATCTGTACTGGGACTGAAGGCTGCACTCTTGCAGTTGACAGGTCAAAAAGAGAAGTTACACGAAGGTTTCATCAGAATGAAGCTGCTTCTTGTGAGCATGACAGTGCTGACGGTTTTATTCGCAATCATCACCGCCATCAGTTTACTTACAGTCGCAGATAATGAGCTGGTAAGGAAAACAGCATATGATGATGAAAGCATCGTGCTGAGCGAAGGAGACAGTTTCAGCTATAAAACACGAGAGAAAACACTTGATGAGAATAGTGTATTCATGGATTTCAGGAGGTTCTATGGAGTGGAGACTTTCTTTGTAATTGAGAATGAAGACATTGAGGATATCAGCATTGAGTATGAGGTGAATCTTTCAAGAGGGCATTTAAGAATCATACTTGTCACAGAGAAGAAAGAAATGATTGTCATCACAGAAGACAGCTGCCGGGGTAAGTACCTGCTTGAATCCGGAGAGGAAAAGTGTTATGTCAAGGTAACAGGTGAAAACGCAAGTGGGAACTTGAACATCTTGATTAATGGCAGGTGATGAAATGAACATGAAACAGTCTGTTAAACCACCCGGAGTCAGCTCTGGTGAACATTCCTCATAGCCATGTCAAAATTAGAGGGCTTTTTAAGCCGACAGGAAATAAAAGAAAAATTTCATCTGTGTTCTATGTTGAAACACTTGTCAAAAAGCCGAAATTTCTTGACATATGGGCATTAAAAACATATAATAAAAAAAATTTCAATTAAAAAAGGATGCTGCTATGATTGAAAATGGGGCGAAAGCCGTTGTTAACATATTAGAACAACACGGCACCGATATTATCTTCGGTTACCCCGGTGCGGCAATCGCTCCTTTCTATGATAAACTGTTGACATCATCAATAAAGCATGTATTAGTAAGAAATGAACAAGGTGGCGTTCATGCAGCTTCAGGTTATGCGAAAACCACTGGTAAGGTAGGGGTATGCATTGCCACTTCTGGCCCTGGTGCTACCAATATGATTACCGGTATAGCCACAGCATATATGGATTCGATTCCGATTGTCGCCATTACCGGACAGGTACTGTCGTCGCAAATCGGGAAGGATGTCTTTCAGGAAGCCGATATCACAGGTGCCACAGCTCCTTTTTGCAAACACAATTATCTTGTCAAGGATGCCTCAAAATTACCTGGAATCATCAATGAAGCTTTCATGCTTGCTTCCACAGGAAGGCCGGGACCTGTCCTTGTTGACATTCCCATTGATATATTGCTCCATGAAATGGAATATGATTACAGCTATAGCTTTAATATCCCAGGTTATCAATATCAGTTTGAGATTGATGAAAAGCAGATTGAAGCAGTCTGCCAGGTAATTAACCAAAGCAAGAAACCGCTTATCATTGCCGGAGGTGGAATCATCTCGTCAGGCAGCAAAGACATACTATATAAAATATCACATGAGTTTGACATCCCTGTTACCTATACATTAATGGCAAAAGGTTGCCTGGATGACAATTATGAAAGAAATTTAGGTATGCTTGGTTCACATGGCACCTATTCCGCCAACAAAGCAGTTCACGATTGTGATCTTCTTCTGATTGCAGGAGGAAGGGTAGGAGACCGTTCTTTTAACAGTGCTTCAGACATGTACCAGAAAAAAACCATCATTCATATCGATATAGACCCGGCAGAAATAGGTAAGAACATCACAGTTGATTATGAACTTAACGGAGATGCCAGGGATTTTCTTCATGCGATTCATGCCCGGTTAAAAAAATCTGACAGAGAAAAGTGGATTGTCAACAGAAAAAAAACAGCAGAACTTGAAAGTAAATTTGTAAACGGAGACGGAACCATTGACCCGAAGGATGTTCTACTATGTTTAGCCAAGCATATTGATGATGATGCCATCATTACCACAGAGGTAGGGCAGAATCAGATCTGGGCTGCGAACCTGATTGATATTAAAACAAGTAATATGTTTGTCACCAGTGGAGGTATGGGAACCATGGGTTATGGTCTGCCTGCTTCCGTTGGATGTAAATCAGGCAATCGGGATAAGCAGGTCATTGCCATTGAAGGTGATGGATCACTGCAGATGAGTCTTCAGGAACTGGGAACCATCATGCAGGAAGATCTTGACATAAAGATCATACTTTTCAACAACTGTTCACTTGGAATGGTACGGGAATTGCAGAGCTTGAAATTCGAAAAGAGACATTCAGGGGTCTGCCTTAAGAGCAATCCTGATTTTATGGCACTGTTTGCCAGTTATGGATTTAAAGGTGCAAGACTGTACGATAAAGAGAAAATTGAAGAAGAAATTGAAAAAATGCTATCATATAAAGGTACATATGTATTAGAATGTATAGTAGATAATGACAACCCTACAATATACAGGTAGAGGGGAGGATATAATGGAACAAAAACATACCATCTCAGTTTTAGTCGAGAATCATGCAGGAGTACTGTCCAGAGTAGCTGGACTTTTCAGCAGAAGGGGCTTTAACATCGATTCACTGGCTGTGGGAGAAACAACCAATCCTGAAATCTCCAGAATCACCATAGTGGTTAAAGGAGATGATTACACTGTTGATCAGGTAAGCAAGCAGCTGAATAAATTAGTAGATGTGATAAAGATTAAAATATTGAGTGACAACGATTTTGTAGGAAGGGAACTGCTGCTTTTAAAAGTCAAAGCCAATGCAAAGCAAAGAGCGGAGATTATTCAGCTGGTAGATATCTTCAGAGCAAATATAGTGGATGTTTCAAATGACACCTTGACCGTTGAAATCTGTGCGGATCAGGACAAGTTAAAAGCACTGACCGGGTTGCTGGAACCCTTTGGAATAATGGAAACTGTCAGAACCGGAATGGTCGCCATACAGCGTGGTAAAGATTGCGTAGAATAGAAATATAGAGGAGAATGGAAAATGGCAAAAATGTATTATGATTCAGATAGTGACAAATCACTATTAAAAGGAAAGAAAATAGCCGTCATCGGTTATGGAAGTCAGGGGCATGCTCATGCACAGAACCTGCAGGAAAGCGGATATGATGTAGTGGTCGGTTTAAGAAAAGACTCAACATCAAGAGAAAAAGCGGTTGCAGACGGTTTAAAAGTAATGGACACGGCTGAAGCGGTGAAAGCAGCTGATTTAATTATGATTTTAGTACCTGATGAAAAACAGGCTGATATATACAAAAATGAAATAGAACCAAATCTTAAAAAAGGTAACGTGATGATGTTTGCCCATGGATTCAATATCAATTTCAAACAGATTCAACCTCCTTCATTTGTTGATGTCATCATGGTTGCTCCTAAAGGACCGGGACATACGGTAAGAAGCCAGTTTGAAGAAGGAAAAGGCGTACCTGCCTTAATCGCCATTTACCAGGATGCTTCAGGAAAAGCGAAAGACTATGCCCTGGCATATGCCTGCGGTATCGGAGCTGGAAGAGCAGGAATACTTGAAACCACATTCAGAGAAGAAACTGAAACAGATTTATTCGGAGAACAGGCGGTTCTTTGCGGTGGTGTCACAGAGTTGATGAAAGCAGGATTTGAAACACTTGTTGAAGCGGGATATCAGCCTGAGATTGCCTATTTTGAATGTATTCATGAAATGAAACTGATTATTGACTTAATAAACAAAGGCGGCTTTGGCTATATGAGATATTCTGTCAGCGATACCGCTGAATATGGAGATTATGTGACAGGAAGAAGAATTATCACTGATGAAACCAGAAAAGAAATGAAAAAAATTCTGTCAGAGATTCAAGAAGGGATCTTTGCATCCAACTGGATTGCAGAGAATAAGGCGTCGGGCAGAGCCATGTTCCTGGCAACCAGGAGAAAAGAAGCAGAACACCAATTGGAAACTGTCGGGACAGAATTGAGAAAAATGATGAGTTGGTTAAAGAAATAAACAAAAGATACCCGGCAATATAGTGAAAGCCGGGTATATTTTTATGCAGGAAGTGAGACTATGAGTACAAAAATAAAAATATTTGACACCACCTTAAGAGATGGAGAACAGACACCTGGCGTCAGTCTTAATATCAAGGAAAAAGTGGCCATTGCAAAGCAGCTGGAAATATTAGGTGTTGATATTATTGAGGCTGGTTTTTCCATAGCTTCAAAGGGAGATTTTGAAGCAGTGAAAGCAGTGGCTGAAAGTCTGAAAAGCACAACTGTTGCTTCGTTGGCAAGAGCGGTGAAACAGGATATTGATGTTGCATATGAATCTGTCAAAAATGCAGTATCACCTAGAATACACACTTTCATCGCTACTTCTGATATTCATATGATGTATAAGCTGAAGATGACACAGCATCAGGTACTTGAAAGAATCAAGGAAATGGTGGAGTATTCTAAAAAATATATTTCTGATATTCAATTCTCGGCAGAAGATGCCTCCCGCTCAAATCCTCTTTTCCTGTACAAGGCTTATGAAACAGCCATTCAAGCAGGAGCTACAGTCTTGAATATTCCTGATACAGTAGGCTATTCTACCCCTGAGGAGTTCGGCGTATTTGTCAAAGGAATCATCGAAAATGTCAGAGGCATTGAAAATGTTGATGTGGCTGTCCATTGTCACAATGATCTAGGACTTGCTGTTGCCAATACACTTTCAGCGATGATCAACGGGGCAACACAGCTTGAATGTACCATAAATGGACTTGGTGAAAGAGCAGGGAATGCAGCACTGGAAGAAATCATCATGTCTATTAACACAAGGAAAGACTTATATGACTATACTCATAATATAGATACAAGACAACTGACTAAGACAAGCAATCTTGTCAGTACATTAAGTGGAATCATTGTTCAGCCGAATAAGGCGATTGTCGGTAAAAATGCTTTTGCTCATGAATCGGGTATTCATCAGCATGGTGTCCTGGCTGAAAAATCCACTTATGAAATCATGACTCCTGAATCTGTGGGCTTATTACAGAATGATATGGTACTCGGGAAACATTCAGGCAGACATGCCTTTGCTGAAAAACTCAAAGAAATGGGGTACACACTCACTAAAGAAGAAGTGGATGAAACCTTTGTTAAATTCAAGGAAATTGCAGATAAGAAAAAGCAGGTACTGACAAAAGATATTGAAGCATTGCTGACTGATAAGATTTATATGGTTGAAGAAGCTTTTGTCATGGATAGCTTCCAGATCAGTACCGGTAATAAACTGATTTCCACTGCAACTTTGAAACTGATAAAAGACAGTGTGGAAATCACAGAAGCTGCCACTGGTGACGGACCGGTTGATGCTTCATTCAATGCCATTGAACGATGTGTCGGATTTACCATGAATCTGGAGGAATACAAGATTACCGCTGTCACAGGCGGCAAGGACGCACTGGGAGAAGTGAATATACGTGTAGAGGCAAACGGTTCCCACTATATCGGCCATGGGGTCAGCACTGATATTATTGAAGCCAGCATCAAGGCTTACCTCAATGCAGCCAATCGAGTTTATCAGGTGATGAACAGTAAGGAATAACTATGAAAAAAGTAGTGATTTATGATTCCACATTGAGAGATGGTGCACAAGGAAGAAATATATCTTATACCGTTTCTGATAAAATCAAAATTGTCAAAAAGCTTGATCTTCTTGGTGTTGATTTTATTGAGGCAGGAAATCCTGGGTCCAATCCCAAAGATCACGAATTTTTTGAACAAATCAAAAATGTCAAATTACAAACTTCAAAGATTGTTGCTTTCGGAAGTACCAGAAGACCAGACACAGATGTAAAAGATGATCACAATATGCAGGCGATATTGGCAGCAGACACAGAATATGTGACTATTTTCGGTAAGACATGGGATTTTCAGATTACAAATATCATAAAAACCACTTTAGATGAAAATATAGGCATGATCAAGGACTCAATTGAATATCTGGTCAGTTTGGGCAAAAAGGTGATTTTTGATGCTGAACATTTTTTTGACGGATATAAGAACAATAAAGAATATGCCATGAAGACGGTGATTGAAGCCTGTCACTCAGGTGCTGTTGAAGTGTGTCTCTGTGATACTAAAGGAGGCTCTTTTCCAGATGAGATTGAAAGAATGACAAAAGAAGTCCTGAGCAGGGTCAAATGTGCTGTCGGTATTCATTGTCATGATGATAATGGAATGGGTGTGGCACTTTCCATTGCTGCAGTACTCGCAGGAGCGACTTCTGTTCAGGGAACATTTAACGGCATCGGTGAACGTTGCGGAAATGCTAATTTGACAACCATTATCCCTAATCTTCAGCTTTTAAAAGACTACAGCTGCATTCCTTCTGAAAATCTTTCAAACTTGTATGACACAGCACACTATATAAGTGAAGTATCAAACCTTGCATTACCCTATCAAGCCCCGTTTGTTGGGATATCTTCTTTTTCGCATAAAGCGGGCATGCATTCTGATGCGGTAAGAAAAGACACATCCTCCTATGAATTGTTTGATCCGGGGCTTGTCGGAAATGAACGGAAGATTCTGATGAGCGAAGTAGCAGGCAGAAGCGCAGTACTGAAACTGATTAATAAAATCGATCCTTCAATTGAAAAGAACGATGACAAGACAAAAGAAATCATGAAAAAACTGAAGGACATGGAGTTTGAAGGTTATCAGTATGAAACAGCAGAAGCCAGCTTTGAACTTCTGATTCGGAAAATACTCGGAATGTATAAACCCTCTTTTGAATTGATTGAATTCAAAGTGACTGTCAACGAACCAAGTGTCAATAATGTCAATTCCTATGCAATGATAAAAATCAAGGTCATAGACCAGTATGAAATCACAGCAGCGGAAGGAGACGGACCGGTTGATGCCCTTGACGGAGCGCTCAGAAAAGCACTTGGCAAATTTTATCCTGTTATCAATGATATCAAACTGACAGACTACAAAGTAAGAGTATTGGATTCTGAAAATGCAACCGCGGCAAAAGTCAGAGTTCTGATTGAATCAAGTGATAAAAAAAGCAGCTGGAACACCATTGGAGTGTCAGCTGACATTATTGAAGCCAGCTGGCTGGCACTGATAGACAGTATTGAATATTACATCTGTCAGAAAGGCAAAGAATGAAACTATATGGTAGGCTAGTCAAGAACAACATGCCATTAAATGATAAATCGGTGGTCAATAAGGACGAAACCATAGGCTTCCATGATAAAATGGAGCAGCTTTTTGTTGATTTATGCAAGGAACTTGAAATTCCTGTGCCGATCTGGTTAAAAAAAAATACAAGGGAAATCGCTCAATACAGAAAAACCTATTTCAGCAATGACCAGTTTCTTGAAAAGGTATATTTTGATAAATTCGTATTGGAGTTAGAGGTATAAAATGAAAAGAATCAGTTTATTTGTCCTTTTTGGACTCATCATGACACTGCTGGTATCCTGCAAACCACAATTAAGCAGCGATACTTTTGAAGTGAAAACCATATTCAATGACAATCATCAGTTTATATATGAAAAGAAAGAAAATGAAGTCACAAGTGAGATCTCATATACACTTACTGTTGATGGTGATTTTGCGACAATAGATACTGCAACTGACTTTGAAGATGGAGAATACCGCTCAAAGTCGACATTCAACAGAATGACATTGAAACCAGCAAGCGCCTATAAAGGGAATTCCTATGCGCTTCATCCAGAGAAAAACTGGGACATCTATGCTACCTACAATCAGTTTCTTGACATGGAAGCAGTTTCAGAAGGAAAAACAGAAGAAATGTCATTAGCACTTCCATCTTCTTACCTTGATAATGAAGCTATTATCTTCACACTTGCTGCCATTGAGCAGCAGGAGGACCTTGTTATTAATGTGGCGGTCATAGATGCCGGTGAAGTAGTACCTTATAAAATCACCTGGCTTGGAGAAGCCGATGTTGAGGTTCCCTATGGAACTCTGTCATGTTTCAGGATTCAAATGGAATACACCGGCCCTGTACTGGGACCGAAACCGATTCTTGATTTATGGTATACTAATGATGAGAACAGGTACCTGGTAAAATACTCAAACAGCAAAATGGAGCTTTTACTAAAAGAAATTAATTAGGTGGATTAATTTGAAGTTTAATAATCTGGAGGACAGAGTCTCATATGCAAAAGACAATGCGATTGAAAGAGATCTGCTTATTTCTGAATATACACCTTTTATAAGAAAAACTATAAATAGCGTTATCTTTGACAGTAATAAAGACTATCTTACGATTGGTATGATGGCCTTTTCTGATGCTATTGATTCTTATCAGCCCGGAAAAGGAAAGTTCATGGTTTTTGCAAAAGTCATTATTAAAAACAGAGTGATTGATGAACTGAGAAAAGCTGACAGAAATCAGACAGTTGAACTGAAAGATTACATGGTCACGGACAATGATGAGATTTCTCTTCGGAAGCTGGAGATTGATCTTTTTAAGGAACTTCTTGAGAACTATAGTATCTCATTTGAGGGACTGATTTCCAGCAGCCCGAAACATAAGCGTACCAGAGAAAGCTGCAAAGCGGTGGCAAGACTTATCAGAGAAAAAGAACACCTATATGAATATTTCAGGAAAAACGGGAATCTTCCAGTTAAGGAGACCATGAAATACATTGATGTGTCAGATAAAATATTTGAGCGGTTCAGGAACTATATCATTGCATTGATTCTTATACTTGATGATCGATTCGGTTATCTGAAAGATTTTATATTCTAACCCCCAAAAGAAACGGGTACATCCGTAGATATATAGTATAGAAAGCAGGAATTGATATTATGAAATCAGTAGTCATCACAAAAGGGAATAAAAAATCAGTTTTACTGACAAGCGACGGTCAGTTTGTCAACGTCAGAACTAAAAAGCAGTTTCAGGAAGGCAAAGAAACTGACTATGTGAACAGTCACATGAAAACCCTCTCAATAGCAGCGATGTTCCTGATGATTTTATCTGTTGCGACTTTCCTGGTAGCCTATAACGTCACTTCATACTCAGTCAGTATGGATGTGAACCCGAGTATTGAATTCTATGCCAACATATTCAATCAGGTCATTGATGTGAATGGATTAAATGAAGATGGAAATCAGATTATAAGCAATTTAGATTACAAGAACAAAAAACTCAAGGAAGTACTGGTGGAAGCATTAGCACAAATTGAGGAACTTGGTTATCTGAAAGATGATTATGTGGTTGTGGTTGGCGTTGATGGAAATGAAAAGCAGGTGCTTGGCATTCAGAGTGTATTTGATTCGTTAAAGGAAAGCAATGAAGTGGCTTCCACACAATCAGAAAATGAAAACGGCAATGGAATTGCTGAAAAAATACAGGAACAGGGAACAGAGATCATTGTTGAAAGAATCACCGATGAAATGAGACAGGCAGCAGATGATAATAATGTTTCTCCGGGAAAGATTCTTTTAATCACGAAAGCTAATGAGCAAGGTGCTGACATCCCTTACGATGCAGCCACCTATCTGACAGTGCAGGAAATTCAGAAAGTGAATAATCTTCTCTCGTCAATCAGTAAAATTGAGCAGTCAACCGCAAGCGACAATGGTACTGAGAATGGGAACAAACAGCAGGCGATGGACCAGAAAATTGAGAAGCAACTTGAAAAACTGGAAAATTCTACCAGCGAATTGTTAGATGAAATAGAAAATGACACAATAGTTGAAAATAATGCACTATTAGATCGATATATAACCTTGACAGAACAGATAGAAAAAGTATATAGTAAATTTAACACAGAACCAGTGGTGACTGAAGAAAAAACGAAATCTGAAGGCTATGAAAAAGCAAAAGCGAAAATAGCACAGAGGATAGAAGAAAAAGCTTTAGAAAACCAACAATCAGACGATAATACAACTAAAGGAAACAACAGTAAAAGTAACAGCAATAAAGGTGGACAGTCTGGTAAGAATTAAATAGCCCTAATTTCATCTTTTCAAAGATGTTTCATAATTAAGAGAGTCACTTATCATGGTGACTCTCTTTCTATGTATAAATATAAATCATTTTGATTTCCCCGCTGGTATGAATAAGGATCGCCATGTAAAACATCATGAGAAGTTTCACTTGATACAAGCACTCCGACCCAGTCATTTTCACCGATGAAAAAATGAGTTGAAATATCAATCTTCTCATTGTCGATCAATATTTCCCGATAAGAACAGGAACCAAGAACTGCGCTGGCGGTTTCGATATGAAATCCCCTGTTGACTTTAACAATACTGTTTACATGCTGGTGTCCGCAGAAGTATGCCTTGACATGGTGTGTCTCATCAAAGATGAGATTTTTTAAGTCACCAAGAGAATTTTCAATTCTAAAATAATCCCATGTGCTGCAGAAACCATCAAGTCTGGTGGGAATAAGAGGATAATGCCCGATGACAATTTTTTCATAAGGTGTTTCAAGCTCTTTTCTGAGCCAAGATAAGGTTCCGTCAGGATCACCATTTCTTATGGAAAAACCAATAAAATGAACCTGATTGATTACCTGACTGAATCTGACTCCTTTTTCTCCAAACACCTGAAAGAAATTAGTATTCTCCAAAGAGGTATACTCATATTCTTCAATGCCCGGATACCTTTTCTCCATTTCTTTTAAAGGACATAAGTCATGATTTCCAGGAATAATGATATAGGGTACTGATAATGCATCAAATTTTTCTTTGACATATTGAAGTTCAGAAATAAAAGCAGTCCCTTTGACGGTGATATCACCGGAAATCATGATTAAATCATAACTGTTCTTATTCTCTTTTAACCATTCAAATAATGACAGCACCATTTCTTTTGACGCCGGATAATGGAGATTCTCAGTATTTTGATCATAATGTGTATCAGCCAAATGTAATATTTTCATCATGAAACTGATTATATCACATTTTTTATTTGACAACTCAAAATATAAATGGTAAAATTTGTCTATATCAAAAAAAATGACAAAAATTACCACAAGGAGAACTATGATTAAAAAACTGTTTTCGATAATGATATTGTTTATACTGGTCTTTCTCGCAACCGGAGTGAAAGCTGATGACTTCAACGATGTCAATGAAGCTGACTGGTTTTATGAAGATGTTAAGGCCCTTGAAAATAAAGGAATCATTAATGGTTTTTCAGATCATAATTTCAGACCTGATGAGTTTGTCACTTATGAGCAGTTCATCAAGATGATCATAAAAGTACTTGAAATCAAAACCATTGAGAATCCAGATAACTGGTCTCTTCCATATCTTGAAAAAGCAAAAGAAATGAAACTGATTGATACATCTGTTATTGACTACAAAGCAAGTATTTCAAGAGGAGAGATGGCATTGATACTTTCTGATACGCTTGATTATATGCGGGAGTCTGTTTCAATCACCTTCAATAATCTGTATGATCTTCCTGGAGTCACTCCGGTTAAATATACACAAAGCATTCTTGAATTATATAATGCGGGAATTATCACTGGTTTTCCTGACCATACTTTCTTATATGAAGAAAAAATGACAAGGGCACAAGCTTGTGCAGTCTTAAACAGGTTGATTACCCCCAACAAAAGGCAGATTCCCGTGGCTGCATCTTCTTACAGCCACGGGACTGCCAGTCCCTACTTCAAAGAGGACAACGGCGGGTATTATGAGATCATCAATCAATTTGAGACTGTCACAGATTATCATATTGAGAACATCATCAGAACACTTGCAGGAGATGACGGCTATCTGGTGATAGAGTATAAGAAGCTGTCTGGATTCAATCTTATTCTGGTTGAATACTTCATGGATAAATGTTATGCATATAAAGAAGAGTATTCTATGTTCACGCTTTATCTGTATGACGGATCTCCCGGTTATCCTGAAAAGGAATGGGGTTATGATACGATGTTTTCAAAGCTTCAGATTAAAACACTGGTCTCATTGAGCAATAGCGGACAGGAGGTAAAAACTGATATTGATTCCTTTTATGAGTATAAAGTCAGAAGTCTGCTCTGCTGCATTTTCGATATCAGACAAGGGAAGGAAATTGGCAATTATGTCATTTATAAATACCTGGATAATCACTCTTTAACTACTGAGTTAAAAGAAAAAGACAGTATCAGGACTATTTTCTTTACAAATGGCAGTCAGACTGTGAAGAA
Source organism: Clostridia bacterium (assembly GCA_016938455.1). Classification (GTDB taxonomy): domain Bacteria; phylum Bacillota; class Clostridia; order DUPQ01; family DUPQ01; genus JAFGUQ01. Next base: position 11,889 of record JAFGUQ010000077.1, on the reverse strand, counting down.
CTTCACTTTTACCAGACTGGAGTAATAATGAAGAAAATATTTCTAATAATCCTGATTGTCATTCTACTGTTTCAATCATCATTAGCCATGGCTACTTATTGTGAGATTTCACCTGACGGGAATCATGTGTTTTTTTACTATAAAGACAGTCTGCATACATCCCAGGGACACCGGTATCATAGAGTCTGCGAAGAATGCGGAGTGGATGAGTTTCTGTCATATGAAATCAAGTATGACTGCTGCCAGTGCGTCGGTCATAGCTTTTCAAGTTACTCTACACCATCCCCGGTTCATACTGACCTGGGTCATCTGGTCACGAGAACCTGTACCAGATGCGGTTATGTTCAAAAAAGCTATATTCAGGATTATTCATGCTGTCAGTGTACTGGAAATCACAATTTTGTGTCATATATTTCTGATGTGCATACTTCATCCGGGCATGCGATTATTCAGGAATGTCTTGATTGCCATGACACTTTCTTTACAGGCTATACTACAAAAGAAGGATGCTGCCAATGCGGATTTCATCAGATGTCATCATGGTCAGCACCTTCATCCACTCACACTTCTTCTGGTCACCAGGAAACAAGATCGTGTCTTAAGTGCGGTTATTCTGAAAGCCGGTATGTTTATGACAGCGGATGTTGCGAATGTACAGGCAACCACTCATATGTCACTTCAATCTCATCGTTACATACCAGTGAGGGACACAAGGTATATGAATCGTGCATCAGTTGTGGAACCAGCCGATTTGCAGGTTATACTACCATTGCTGACTGCTGCTGCGGTATTCATCAGTATGGTGCTTGGGGAGCAATCAGTCTTACTCATACTGCTTCAGGTCATCTGCAAACAAGAACATGCATCAGGTGCGGAGCAAAGGACCAAAGGTATGTGCCGCTTGACACCTGCTGTATTTGCTATGACCATGTCATGACTGACTGGTCTGCTCTTTCAGGACATACCAGTCAGGGACATTTAAAAACCAGACATTGCATTTATTGCGGTTTTGAAGAAAGTCTTTATGTCAATGATTTTGACTGCAGTCTATGCCATATGGAACCGGTGGACGGGAGTGAATTCATTTTGTGGCTTCAGTCAAAAGGGATTCCACATTACAGCAGCCAGAACCTTTATCTAGCCAGCTTTGAGACTTATCAGAAATATGGACTGATTGTGTATGGAACCCCGGGGCAAGTGGCAAACAATGAATATATAGATGGAGAGTATCGATACCTTGGTTATACTTATCTTAATGAAGCATATACCAACCTGTATTTTCCTGATGATGCCGTCAGCGGAATTCCTCCTGAACTCTGGACCTATGTCACTGTCAATGGGGCCACTGAAAGCTATGACCTTCTCGAACAGACAGTACAGCGGCCATATATGCTTATAACGCCTTTATCAGGGCATGGAGCCACTTCATTGACAGCTGGTGACATCGGTACCGATAAAGCTAAAGTGCAGTCAGGAGCTACATGGTCAAGTGCCGGGAGTATTTATACTGAAAAGAACACTGGCTATTATGCTACTTTCATTGTTCCTTCCATGGGGATCGGAACATTGACAACCACCATGACACCTTCAGAAGAAATGATTGTCTTTGACAGTAATACTGACACTATGGAAGTGACAATGACTATAACGGCTCAAATTGATAAACCTTCAAATGAGGTCAGCTTCATGGGAGCACAGTTTGAAGATGATGACAATGTTCTGTTTCATGACACAAACAGTCTGGTCCTCAGTAAAACAATCACATTGAGTAAACCTGATACAGATTATGTTGAAATGATTTTTACAGGATATGTAGAAGCGGAAAGTCTGTTTAAAGACCGGCTTGAAAAGCAGGTATACTGCACATTGAAAGTATATGTTGATAATACGATAATTACTGATCCGATTATTATTTCTGATCCTGTTCCAGACCCAGACCCTGTACCTGATCCGGACCCTATACCAGATCCATTACCTCCCGAGAATCTGCCTGAGATTGAAATTGAGGAAGTTACTCTTTATGGCGCGTATAACCACTGGAAAAACGCCACTGACATTTTTGGAGAATGCTTGCCATATAATGAACACAGATTCCTTTCACTTGAGAAGATCTATCTTCATGTCAAAGCGTCTGCAGGGATTGAAAGCATTGTCATTAGACTGTCACCTGAGTTAGAAGCGATGAATTATGTTAACAGTACCGGACAGACATATGACTATAACAATGACTTTCATATTCCCTATGTATATTTTCCTGCCATGTCCACATTCAGCTTTGACCCTTCTTCTACTATTGATTTCACTTTCTCGTATATTCTGCCGATGTGTGAGCAGACACTTGACTTTAATAACCGGAGAATCAGAAATCCATATTGCATGACAGTATATTTCATTAATGAGAATGAAACAGTAGAATATACTATCTGCGATATTGAAGTGACAGGAAATATTTATGATATGGTCTATCCTCAACCGGGGTAATAAAAAACGGCCGAAGCCGTTTATTAAAATGGATTTTCTGTCTTATACATCATTGAAGCCGGCTGATTAAATGAAATATCGCTTACTCCAAGCATTTTCAGAGCCTCGAAGATCACATGCCCTTTGTGCATGAAGCCAAGACCTGCATGATGAGGATACCTTTTTTCAATTAACACATGCCTGTAAAAGCGCTTCATTTCACTAATGGCAATGACTCCGATAGAACCGAAAGATTTCGGATCAACATCAAGTACTTCACCTTCTGCAATATAGCTCTTCAAAGTAGCTTCAGCGGTGCTCTGCAATCTGAACAATGTAATGTCAGAAGCCATGATGGTACCTTCTAAAGTTCCTCTTGAAATGTTTGGTTCACCATCTGGCTCTAAAAGACGTTTCATGATTCTCTGGTATTTCAACTCAGGTTTTTTCATGCAGCAGGCAGGGGTGTTTCCACAGTGAAAGCCCATGAATACATCGGTTGATTTGTAATCACTGACTCCTTTTATATACTTATCATACATATCATAAGGAACCGTATTGTTGATATCAAGTAAAGTAGCGGGTGTCATAGTGGCGAGGGTGAGAATATATTCACTTAATGCCCCGTATATATCTGTTTCACAGGCAATCGGAATTCCCCTGGAAGCAAAGCGGGAATTGACATAACAGGGAACAAATCCGAATTGTGTCTGAAAAGCAGGCCAGCATTTATTGGCAAACACCACATAATCAGACATTCCTCTGTTTTTATCCAGCCAGTCCTGAAGTGTCAGTTCATACTGAGCAAGTTTAGGAAGGATTCCTGGCATTTTATTTCCTTCACCGAGTTCTTTTTCCATTTCTTCAATGATGGCTGGAATTCTGGAATCATCCTTATGGTTGTTATATGCTTCAAAAAGGTCCAGCTCCGAGTTTTCCATGATTTCAACACCTAAATCATATAAAGGTTTAATGGGGGCATTGCAGGCCAGAAAATCATGAGGTCTTGGTCCGAAAGAAATTATTTTCAGGTTTTTCACACCAATGTATATTCTTGCGATGGTAAGAAAATTCTCTATTTTATCTGCAATTTCATAATCTTCTCCGACAGGATATTCAGGAATATATGGAATCAGGTTTCTTAAACCAATGTTGTATGAAGCATTTAACATGCCGCAGTAGGCATCTCCTCTTCCGTCAAAAAGAGATCCTCCGGATTCTTCAGCAGCAGCAACAAACATGACAGGACCGTCAAATTTCTGAGCTAATAAGGTTTCAGGACCTTCAGGTCCGAAGTTACCAAGATAGACAACCAGGGCATTTGCTTTTGAATTTTGGATTTCAACCAGTGCTCTTGCCACATCTCCTTCGTTTTCGATAATCTGCTGTATTTCAACTACAGGTAATTTCTTTTCTTTCGATTTTATGACAACGGCTTTTCGCCTTTTTATTGACAGATCCTTTACAAAACAGTCTCTGCTGACAGCCACAAGCGCAATCGTAACGTTTGGAACATTAATCATGATATCTAACCTCCAGTGATTTCTTTTTATTAAGTATATCATAAAGTGAGCTTTCCTCAGTTAAATTATTTGTACAAACATGTAAATATTTGGTATTCTATAGATGAGGGAAATGATTAATGAAAAAACTGATTTTCTATTCTGAATTTGGTTTTTTAAGCGCCCTGATATGGTGCATACTTTATGAGCAGATTAATATTGAAACAGTAATCACCGGATTTCTCATTGGTCTGATAAGTGTTTTCTTTGCCAATGCCTTTTTGATGACAAGACAGTCTTCGAAAGCATATTACATCAATCCGTTTGTATTCCTTCAATTCATCTTCTCTCTGCTGTTCCAGATCTTCAAAGCGGCAGTTCTTCTTTTCCCGTCAGTCATCACAGGTAAAGTCGATGTGGGAATCGTCAAGATTGAGACTAAAGTAGACCGTGGCTTGATGACCAGCACCATTGCCAATGCGATTACATTGACACCTGGAACAGTGACTATTGACAAAGATGGAAACACATTAACTGTCTTATGGCTGACTGTGAAAAGCCGTGAGAAAGAAAAAGCAGGAAAGCTGATCATGGGGAGTTTTGAAAAGATTTTAATGAAAGGGTATAAAAAATGATTGAAGTAGCTTCTTACCTTATCACTGTCTTGATAGCCATCACTGCCATCAGAATAATCATCGGACCGACAGTCTGGGACAGACTGCTCGGATTCAACATAGTTCTTTCTAAAATACTGATGCTTATCGTCCTGTTTTCCATGATTTTCGATAAAACCTATCTTCTTGATATCGCCATTACCTATGCATTGATTGGCTTTGTCAGCACGCTATTCATTGCCAGATTTCTGAAAGACAGAGGTAGAATATGAGAGAAGTCATCAGTAACATCATCATTATCATCAGCCTTATTTTTATCCTGACAGGAGTATTCGGCTTATACCGTTTCAGGAACTTTTACTCAAGAATTGCCATTGCGTCATATATTGACACGGCAGGATATCTTCTCCTGATGCTGGGAGTGATTGTCAGAAGCGGAGTGACATGGTTTTCTGCTAAAGTCATTCTAATCACTGTCATCGTTGTTTTAATTAATCCGGTAGTGACACATTCCATTGCAAGAAGCGCATATCATGGGGGATACAGGATAGAAAACGAGGGAAGTCATGATTGAAAAAATATTCTATGTTATTTTAATCATCTTTGCTTTCTTTTCAGTGCAGACACCGAAGTTAAGACGTTCAGTAGTCTACCTGGCTGTCTTTTCGGCAGTCAGCGCATTTACCTATATTCTGATGGGAGCACCTGATGCTGCTCTGGCAGAAGCAGTTATTGGAAGTACGATTGCCACAGTCATCTATCTTGCAGCGCTAAACAAGTACAGAGTTTTCATGGTCTACCTTACTGATGAGAAAAGAGAGAGGCATCAGGAGGAACATATTTCAAGAAGAAAAGAATCCATACTGCTTGCCATTGAGAATTTCTGCATTTTACGAGAGCTTGAACCACAGATCATTTATACGGTGGACAGTGTGGATAAAATAAAGGAAAAACCTGGATGGGACTTGATTGTCAGTAAAAACAGCGGAAATTACGTTCTTCATGGACGTGAACAGAACTATCATGTCATGGCACTGAAGGAAGAATGGGAAGGAAAACAGAGAAAGCAGGTGGAGTTCATTATTGAAAAAGAACATGAATGACAGAACAAGAAGAATCATCATTTTAGTCATCGCTGCTTTTGTATGTGTAAGTGCGCTTGCTTTATATAACCGGTATGAGGAGACTCAATATCCTGATGCATATCATACCTATATCGAGAAAGGGTATTCAGAGACGAAAGTCAACAATCTTGTGACAGCCATTTATCTGAATTACCGGGTTTTTGACACAGTCTTTGAAGCGCTTCTTTTAGCCATCAGTGTCACAGCTGTCGTTTATTTTGCCATGCCGTGGGAACGAATAAGGGAGGATGAAGATGAGAATTAACGCACACAGCGAAATACTTGAAGATATCCTGTTTGTGATTTATCCCCTTATCATTCTTTTTGGATTATATGTGATTTTAGCAGGGACAAAAGCACCTGGAGGCGGATTTCAGGGAGGGGCGATTCTGGTGGCTGTTTTCATGAGCCGTTATCTGGTTTTCCCGATTACTATGGAAGGACTCAATTTCCTGAAAAAACTTGATAAAGTAATATTGATACTGGTCATTGTCTCTGCATTTGTATACCTGATTACAGGATTCAATGATACCACTGACTTGTTTAAAAGCATTTACAACACCCTGATGGGAATTTTAATCGGAGTTAAAGTCGGAAGCGGTCTGACCGTTATTTTTTATACTTTCATTGATATTGAAGGGGGGGATACCGATTAAGTTCATCAATGCACAGAATGTAGCAATCATCATTTTCTTCATTGGCTTTTACGGATTATGCGCCAGAAGAAATGTCATTAAGACCATCATATCACTGGGAATCATGAGTGGCGGTGTCATCTTGTACTTTGTCTCTGTGAACAGACAAGAAAACTCCATACCTCCCATGGTAGGAGACATACCGGGGGTTTATGCGGACCCCTTACCTCAGGCACTTGTCATCACGGCTATTGTAGTCGGTATCTCAGTCACGGCAGTGGCATTAATCATGTTCATTTCCATGTATCATACCTATGGAACAACCAACTGGCTGAAAATAAGAAAAATGCTCAATGAAAGGAAACAGAAATGATCCTTTACTTCTTTATTTTTGTTCCCATTATCGTAGGAACTGTTGTTTATCTGATTCCAGGAAAAATGACCAAGATTCTGGCATTTTTGCTGCAGGGACTCATGCTGGCTCTTGCGATATACAATTTCATAAATGTAGTTTCCAACGGCGATATAGTTCAGGTGATAGGAAGCAATCTCTCTATCACAGGAATTACACTTGTCTGCGATAAAATTTCTGCAGCGCTTTTGATACTGACCACATTCATCTTTTTTATCTGTTTTCTATTTGGTCTTCTAGATAAATTTGTCAATAATCTGTTTATTTTCCTGTTTATCATTCTTCAGGCGCTGATTATCGGAATCTTTCTGACAAGGGATCTTTTTAATATTTATGTATTAGTCGAAGTTTCCACCATTATTGTCTCGGTTCTGATCATGTTCAAGAAAGACAGTGTGTCACTGTATGACGGAATGGTTTATTTCATATCCAATATTGCCGCTATGACATTATTCCTTTTTGGGGTAGCCATTCTATACAAGACATTCGGAGTATTGGATATTGATGTCATCAAGGTGAAAATGCAGTTTGTGGAAGACACCAGAAGTCTGATACTGCCATTTGGGCTCATGATGACAGGGATTGGATTGAAGTGTGCTTTTTTACCGCTGTTCAGCTGGCTGCCAAAAGCACATGCGACAGCTTCTGCACCGTCCATTGTATCAGTCATTCTGTCAGCGCTGTATGTCAAAGGAGGCATCTATCTTTTCATCAGGATTGCTGACATGTACAAACCGGCCATTAATATAGACTGGGTTTTCCTGACCATTGGAATCATGACAAGTCTTTTCGGAATTGTTCTGGCTTTTTCACAGAAAGATATCAAACTGATACTGGCTTATCACACTGTCAGTCAGCTTGGACTGATATTGACCGGATTAAGCATGGGAACAGTAAGTTCATATTATGGCGGGCTCCTGCATATTTTCAATCATGCCATGTTTAAAAGTGTTCTGTTCCTGTGTGCGGGAATCATTATTGATCATTACAAGACCAGAGATGTATATGAAATCAGGAATGTCTTTAAAAATATGCCTTTAGTCAGTATTGCCATGATCATGGCAATTCTAGGTATCACCGGAGCTCCTTTTTTTAACGGGAGCGTGTCAAAATATCTGATTCAAGGCGGTGCAAAAAACATTTCACTTAACGCAATCATTATTATCATCAATCTTGGAACAGTCATTTCCTTTATTAAAGTAGCCACAATTTTTAAAGGAAAAGAAAAGACAATGAATGTCTCGGTCAAATGGTATAAAAAAACTGCTGTCCTCATCATCGGATCCATGTGCCTGCTGATGGGACTTGGGGGACCTGTTCTTGTCAGAACACTGTTTGACTATCAGCTCCAGATGTCTTTTTTAGTATATATTGAAAAACTCATGGTTTATGTTTTTTCACTTGCAGGCGGGTATCTTTTATACAGCCGGCTAATCAGAAAACTTAAATTTGTGAAGCAGGGATTATCCATTGACTTAGGTGTCAATGAAATCAGTATCGCCATGCTTGCCTTTTTTGTCTTTTTATCTTTCACAACTTATCTATCGCTGATATAATAGCTACATTATGGATATTTTTAAACAATTAGAAGAACATGTCATCAGATTATTTGACGAAGCAAAAGGGTCCCATGACTGGGAACATACAAAACGTGTGTACAATATGTGCCTTCATTTAGGTAAAGCTGAAAAAGCGGACATGGAAATTGTCAGGCTGGCAGCATTATTACATGATATCGGAAGAAGTGAGCAGGACAAGAATCACGGGAAGATTTCTCATGAAAAACTAGGTGCCACAATGGCGGAAGAGATTCTTGCTTCATATGGGGTTTCTGAAGAGATCATAGAAAAGGTTAAACATTGTATTCTGACTCATAGGTTCAGAGAAAAGACACATCCAACAACCATTGAAGCCAAAGTGCTTTTTGATGCGGACAAACTAGATGCCATCGGTGCCATAGGCATAGGAAGAGCCTTTGTCTTTGCCGGCGAAGTCGGTGCGGTGGTTCATAATAAAGATATAGAAGTGGAAAAAACGAAATCATATTCAAAAGATGATTCAGCTTACAGAGAATTCCTTGTCAAACTGGTTCATGTGAAAGACAGGTTATATACTGATGAAGGGAAAAAACTGGCAGAAGACAGACATAACTATATGGTGTCTTTTTTCGAGCGGATCAATCTTGAAGTGGATGGAATCATCTAATCCTGTCCGAAGCAGGTTCCAAGAGCTAACCCTGATTTAATCAGCATATGGTCTTTAGGTACTGTTTTCAGTTTCCCGGCTATTTTTTCAAGAGGTTTGGCGGATACTTCATTGTTTGAAATACCTACTCCTAAACCATATTCGTTTTTCAGAATCAATTCAAGTGCATAGATACCGAATTTAGTTGCTAATACCCGATCATATGCTGATGGTGTTCCGCCACGTTGCTGATAACCCGGAACGGTGACTCTGGCTTCGAAGCTGGTTTTATCTTCAATTTCTGCAGCAATTCTGAAACCGATGGAAGAATAAGGCATTTTCATGCGATGCTCAGTGAATTCTTTCTTGCTCATCTTTACTTCCTCTTTTGTCATTGCTCCTTCAGCGACCACAATGATTGAAAACTTTTTACCATGGGCATGTCTTTCATTCAGCTTGTCGATGACTCTGTCTATGGAATAGGGAAGTTCAGGTATCAATATGATATCAGCACCGCCTGCAATCCCTGCATACAGGCTTAACCAGCCTGTTTTATGACCCATCAGCTCAATGATCATGGCTCTGCCGTGAGACTGTGCTGTGGAATGGATTCTGTCAATGACATCAGTGGCGATGTCTACGGCGCTGTGAAAACCGAATGTGAAGTCAGTACCAAACAAATCGTTGTCAATGGTCTTTGGAAGTCCAATGACATTCAACCCGTTTTCTCTTAACAGGTTGGCTGTTTTATGAGTTCCGTTTCCTCCAAGGACAACTAAACAGTCAAGACCGAATTTTTTATAGTTATTGACCATTTTTTCGATTTTGTCTTTGTTTTTCTGGATTTCCTTGAATGGTTCTCTGGATGTTCCGAGGATAGTTCCTCCTAACGTCAGAATTCCGGAAAGATCGGAAGAGGTCAGCTCAATAGCCTCTCCATCCATAAATCCCTTGTATCCGTTTGAAAATCCGATGACTTTCATTCCATATAATTCAACAGCAGGTTTTGCAACGCCTCTGATGGCAGCATTCAAGCCTGGGCAGTCTCCGCCGCTTGTTAATATTCCTATTGTTTTTCTCTGATAATCCATATGAGTCTCCTTGATGAAAGTTTCTATAATCATTATACCATAAAATTAAAGATATAATGGGGAAGAGCCGCTAAAGAATGCGGCTCTATAAGGGGTTAGATGTTATTTTGTAAGTATTGTATGTAATTTATTTATACCCCTTAATCTTTTTGATAAACATTCTTTTTTAATTTATTTTTTGATATAATACGAAGGTATGAAATGTAATGAATGTGTAAAACTTTTTATGACCTTCTTTAAAATCGGACTATTCACCTTTGGCGGTGGCTATGCCATGTTACCGCTGATTCAAAGAGAAATTGTCGATCACCATCAATGGGCGACCGAAGAAGAAGTGCTGGATTACTATTCAATCGGGCAGTCAACCCCAGGGATCATTGCCATCAATACGGCTACTTTCATCGGATATAAAAAAGGAAAACTGCCTGGTGCGATAATCGCCACATTAGGGATGGTCACACCTTCATTAATCATCATCACCATTATCGCCGCTTTTTTAAGCGAGTACAGGGAAAATATTTATATACAGAAAGCTCTGATGGGAATCAGAGGGTGTGTTGTAGCACTTATTGCCATTTCTATTATCAGAATGTCAAAAAAAGCCATTGTGGATAAGTGGACAATCATTCTTTCCCTGGCAGGATTTTTACTTTTACTAGTGTTGAAAGTCTCTGCAGCGATTATTGTTCTTGCAGGGATACTTCTTGGAATCATGATTACTTATCTGAAGAGGAGGAAAAAACATGGGTCTTCTCTTTAAGCTTTTTTTCTCTTTTTTCGGTATTGGCGCTATCAGCATTGGTGGAGGACTTTCTATCATTCCGCTTCTTACGGAAGTCATGATTAAAAACGGATGGATGACACAGGCTGAAATCATTGACATGATTGCAGTGTCTGAGATGACTCCGGGACCGATTGGAATCAATATGGCCACCTATGCAGGATACAAGACAGCAGGCCTGCTGGGAGGACTTTTTGCCACACTGGGAACAGTGGCCCCTTCCATCATCATCATTGTGGTGATTGCTCATTTATATCATAAGTTCAAAGAAAGCGATTATGTTCAAGGTGTGATGAAAACCATACGTCCGATTGTCACCGGAATGATTGCCGCTATCTGTGTTTCCATCGCACTGACATCACTTTTCAATGTTGAATTATATGAGAGTACATCAAAATTTTTTGATTTATTCAATTTTAGTAGTATAATAATTGCATTGTTTGTTTTTGTGGCAGGATTTAAATTTAAAGTTCATCCTGTCATCCTGGTGGTGGCATCAGCCCTGGCAGGGATTTTATTATTATGAAGGATGTAAAATGAAAAGCTACAGAAAAGAACTGTATTTTGAAATCAGAGAAAGAAGAGCATTTATCAATATTACTCCAGAGATAAATGACTGCCTGAAAGAAAGCAAGATTAAAGAGGGCTTTCTTTTATGCAATGCTATGCACATTACAGCCAGTGTTTTCATCAATGATGATGAGAGCGGACTCCATCAGGACTTTGAAAACTGGCTGGAAAAACTGGCACCGGAAAAACCCTATCATCAGTATCGGCATAACGGATATGAAGATAATGCCGATGCACACCTGAAAAGAACAGTCATGGGAAGAGAAGTCATGGTAGCCATTACTGACGGAAAGCTTGACTTCGGACCATGGGAACAGATTTTCTATGGTGAGTTTGACGGGAAAAGACGTAAACGAGTATTAGTAAAGATTATTGGAGAGTAGGAGACTTTATGAAAAAAACATTATCTCTTGTCCTGGTTGTTATGTTTCTAAGTTCAGCACTGATCGGCTGCGATAAAGATGCTGAATTGAATCTGGGTGAACTCCAGAATGGAAAGTATGTCAATAACTATTT
>JAFGUQ010000076.1 GCA_016938455.1 Clostridia bacterium | reverse complement strand
TGCCTGGGTAGGGATAGCTGATTCCTATTATAACCTCAGTAATTTTGCCAAAGCTGCTGAAGTATATAGGAAGATTTTAGGCATGAATATCGATGAACGGATTTTGAGAAATTCTTTGAATGCGCTTGAATGGTCTTGCGACCAGACAGAACAGTATGATTTTATCGAAGAGGCGAATAATCTTGCCAGAAATCAGAATAATGCTGATTTCAAGCGGATTATTCTGGTGCAAAAAGCGGATTATGAATTCAGAATGGGCAGATGGGATGAATCCATCAATAGTCTGACGGAGGTTAAAACACTGACTGCAGATCATGGATTGATCCTGGACATGGAGCTGAAAATAGCCCAGGCATTAGTAAATCTTGAGCAGTATGATCAGGCTGAAAAAATTTATCAGAGACTTGGTGTTGAGAAGAAGGATCCTGAAACTTTTATCTACTGGGCTCAAATGAAATTACGTCAGAAAAATGAAATGGAAGCAGCTGAAAAGATGAGACAGGCTGCTTTACTAACCAGTAACAATGATATCTGGCTTCAACTTCTGGAACTTTCGGTTAACTCAGGGCATCCGCAATTTCTTGATGACTATCATAAATTTCTCGAATTCGGCAGCGAAGATAATATTGCCAGGGCTAAGATCTTCTGGTTGAAATGGAAGATTGAAAGACAGCAGTTTGCTGAAACTGATCTGGTACTCAAAAATCTTCTGGCCGGGAAGGACAAATGGGTTAAAGCCAATGCACAATATTTATCAGGTCTTAGTCTGTATAAACAGGATAAATATTCCGAAAGTATTCCTGAATTACTGCGGGTAAGATACCTGTATCCTGATCTGGTAGAGGTAAGATCGGAAGCTGAAACAGTAGCCTGTCTTGCATACCTGAAAGCCGGCAATAAAGAAGAAGCTGAAAAGCTGTTTAAATCAATCGAGGAAGAAATAACTCCTGATCAGAGAAAACTTATTTCTGATGCTATCGGCGAAGCCGGGAATTAGCTATGCGTTTGCTACTTTGTTTGCTCATTGTGTCTGGAGTCTGGCTGTTGAATGCTCAGACCGATGATGAAATTGATCTCGGTAAATATATCATTGAGGGTGACAGCGGGGTTTTAACTGATACAACAGCTGTTTTTCGCGGTTTATCTCCGTTCTGGGAAATCGGGCAGTTGAAGCTGTTCCAATATCAACCTAGGTTTTCGATTTTTCTGCCTGATGAAGATCAGCTTGAGAGTGATGATGATTTTCTGATGGAAATCAGAGGCGGTGAAAATTCATTCAAGCAGGGAAGGCTGGGTTTTCATGATCGCAGATACGAT
>JAFGUQ010000009.1 GCA_016938455.1 Clostridia bacterium | reverse complement strand
TAAAAATGATGACAGTACCGAAGCTCTGGCAGCAAAGAATGAAGTCTTGAATAAACAGATTGATCTTCAGAAACAGAAGTTGAAAGAACTTGAAAAAGGTCTTCAGCAGTCTGCAGATAAATATGGAGAGAATGACAGAGTCACTCAAGGCTGGCAACAAGCTGTCAACAAAGCAACCGCTGAATTAAACGATATGGAAAGGGAACTTAAAAAAAGTGATAACTCCATGTCTGATCTCGGAAATGAGATGAAAGATACTGAAAAGAAGACAGCTGATTTATCTGGAAAACTTGGCTCATTAGGAAGTGGTCTTGCCAGTATAGGTAAAACAGCAGCCAAGGGAGCGATTGTTGGGCTGGCAGCGGTAGGAACTGCTGCAGCTGCTGCAGTGACTGGTATTTTTAAGTTCAGTAATGATTCAATCAAAGCCATGAATGACTTCCAGGCTAAAACTGGAGCCACCAAAGAAGAAATGGAAGAGTTCAGCAAGGTGGCTAATGAGATCTATTCAAACAACTTTGGCGAGAATATGGGTGATGTAGCTAATGCTATGTCACTGGTAAAACAATTAACTGGATTAGCCGGTGATGAACTGAAAAATGCTGCAACAAATGCTATCATGCTACGAGATGTATTCGAATATGATGTAGCAGAAAGTACAAGAGCAGCGAGTACATTGATGAAGACATTTGGTATCGATGCAAACAGAGCTTATGAACTGATTGCCATAGGAGCGCAGAACGGTGCAGATAAAAACGGAGATCTCATTGATACTTTGAATGAGTACTCTAATCAGTTTAAAGCACTTGGTTTTGATTCAGATGTGTTTTTAGAAGCACTGATTGAAGGAGCCGAAAGCGGAGCCTGGTCTATTGATAAAATCGGAGATGCTATTAAGGAATTCAATATCCGATCAAAGGACTTAAGCGATAGTTCATATAGTGCTTTTGGTGATTTAGGGTTTGATGCTGATCAGATGTTCAGTGACTTTGCAGCAGGCGGAGATCTAGCTAATATGGCTTTTCAAGCTGTCATGGAAGCATTACAGCGAATGGATGATCCACTAGAAAAGAACCGCATTGGTGTAGCACTTTTTGGGACTCAGTTTGAAGACCTGGAAGCAGGAGTAGTAGATGTTTTTGCCAACCTAGATGGAAGAATTGGAGAGAGTGAGCAGGCGGTCAGAGGTATGACAGATACTCTTCAAAAGATGTCTGAAGTGAAATATAACGACCTTGGTTCTGCGATTGAGGGATTAAAAAGAAATATTTTAAATAAACTAGGAAATGTGACTGATATTGCAAAAGAATCAGTGACCAACATTGTAAAAGGAATTCAAAGTGGTGACTGGAATATGGTCGCTACTTCTTTTTCTGAAGGAATTACTGGAGTGCTAAGCACACTGCTGCCACAAGTAGGAACAACCATATCAACAGTACTTGGAAGTCTGGTACAGTCAGCTGTAAATATAATTCCGCAGGTATTACCATCCATAGTAAATTCAACATTACTTTTACTGACAACCATTGTTCAGGTATTGACTACCAATGGTCCGATGTTAATTGAAGCTGGAATTAATGCATTGATGTCACTGATTACAGGATTTGTTGGAATGTTACCGATGCTTATTGAAACAGGAGTTATTCTGCTGATGGCATTGGTTAATGGAATTATCACTAATTTACCGGCTCTTATGGATGCAGCTATCAATATTGTCATGGCTTTGATAGATGGCATACTGATTCTATTACCAGAGATTATACCAGCAGCCATTAAAGCAATTGTGACATTTGCTAAAGGTCTTATTGATGCTTTACCAAAACTAATTGAAAAGCTTCCGGAAATAATAGAAACAATAGTGACAGTCTTGGTAGATAATCTACCATTATTGATTACTGCAGCTTATGACATCATCATCGCTTTAGCAAAGGCAATGATTACAAATTTACCACTTATTATTAATGCAGCATATCAAATCATACCGGCTATAATAGGTGGGATTATATCATTGATTGGAAAGATTCCTGAGATAGCTCTTGATATCATCAATAGTTTCAAAGACACTTTTAAAAATATCGACTGGGCATCATTAGGATCTAATATCATTGGTGGTATTGTCAGCGGGATTGTTGGAGCAGCATCATCGATTGCAGATAGTGTAGTCAGTGCTGCAAAAGGTGCATTGGACTCAGCCAAGAAGTTTCTTGGAATCAATTCACCTTCTACCGTCATGAGAGACCAGGTAGGCCAAATGATGGGAGCAGGATTAGCACGAGGGATAGAAGACAGTACCAAGCAAGTTAACGCTGCCATGAACTCAATGAATAATAAACTGGTAATGAATGGACCAGCTAGCATTAAAGCCAATTCTTCAGGAGGAATATCTTCAGGAGTACAAAATAAAACTGAGGTAACTCATTCAGGAACCATAAGAGTAGAAGGTGTTAACAATAAAGGTGAATTAATAGATACTATTGAAGTAACTGTCAAAAATATTCTTAGAAAGGACGAGAGAGTCTATGGATAAGATATATGATCAGAACAATAATCTGATTGCAGATGCTAAAAATATTATCCCGGACAAAACCAGCACAAAAATAGTTACAAAGCTTCTTAATGGTAAAAGCTTGATTCAAATCATTGGAGAACCTCAACCGGTTCTCCATGTGATTTGTTATGTATCCTATACTAATAAAATGATATTGGATGATATTAAGGCAAGTGGGAAACTAATAAAAGCATTGCATAATGGAGAAACAGACAGTGGATATATAGAGGGTGAAATAAACTGGGAATTATTTGTAGAAAGACAAGGTGATCAAAAGATATTCGTCGGTACCTTTGATATTGCTGTCAATGAATAGAGGATAATATGAGAAACATCAGTGATGATATAAAGAATAAGCTAGAGAATCGCAT
>JAFGUQ010000075.1 GCA_016938455.1 Clostridia bacterium | reverse complement strand
GTATCCCGGTTCATAATCATCTAGAGACTCGAAATTAGCCTGCCCTTTGGAGATAATCAGATCAGCTTGTCTGAATATTTCATTAAATGCTTCACTGCTGTTTGAAAAATTAACTCCAAGGTCATTTGAACCTGTTTCAATAACAGTGGCAAATTGATTTATAGAAGCTTCAATGGCATCCTCATAAAGCGCATCATTCAGTATCGGACCAGATTTGACGGCATAGTAGACTTTCTTTTTCATTTCTGTCAGCAGTTTGACAACAGGTAAATCAAACATGATTTCTCCACAGTTATCGCCAAGAACCAGCACTATATCTGAAAGTTCAAGCCGTTCCTGAAAAACAGAATAATGATCTATTTTGAATTCACTTTCCAGAGTATCGATTAATGTTTTTTTAATATCATAATTTTTGAAAATCCCCATGTCGATTATATTACCAGCGCTTGAGGCATGAAGTGCTGTTTTCAATTTGTTTTCACTATCTGAAATATATGAATTGACAAGAGGCATAATATCTTTTGCCAGTTGATTGGATCTCTTTTTCTCCTCAATGAAAGGATCATCAGTTCCGATCAGTTCATATGTTTTCAATATGCTGATGGTTGAATTGAAACAAGGTGATTTTGAAACATCAAAAGTTTTAATCAGATCCATAAGTTCATATAGAACCTTGTACTGCTTTTCATCAGGGATATTCCCATGGTCCATACAGTTAATAGCCTGTTTTAAATAACAATATACGCATTCATTTGTTGATTTCATTTTTTACCTAAACTTTTCTGTTTAACTGGAAGATATATATGCTGTTAGACAGAGCATATAATAATAGAGATAATAAATAAAAATAATTGACAGTTATGATTAAATTATCCTCTAATCCTGATTGACTTAGAATCATGATGCATATAATTGCAAGCGGTATGATTGAAAGTGACGATATAACAATAATAATCGGGTTGGTATATTTACTGAATGTTCTGTTCTGAAACAGAACCGTAAGTAAATAGAAAATGAAAAAGCTTAAAGCAGAAATATAATAGATTCTCATTAAGGTGTCAGATAAAACGTTTTCATAGAAATAGCCTGCTAGGATTCCTGACAGGCAATAAGAGAACAGTGATAACACCAGAAGAATCTTCATATTTCCTCTCAGCTGAAAGACCATTGCAAGAGAAAAAAGAAACAGCAGGGTGTTGATGATGATAAATCCGAAATAGTACACATCCAAGAATTCCTTTGCAGCTGTTTTTCTGATCAGACTTTCCAGCGGAATGTTGTTTTTAGTAAAATAAACAAAAAGACCAATTAATGCCAAAGAAAGAATAACCCCTAGTACCGGATAAGGGAATTTTTTTGTTTTTTTATGAGTCCTGAAATCCAATTGCATAAAATACCTCTTTTTACTTATAAAATAGTATCATAATAAATAATTATCTTCAATTTATATTTGCTTAAAAAATGTGATATAATTTTTTCATGAATAATTTTGTACACTTACACCTGCATACTGAATATAGTTTATTAGATGGAGCCATCCGCATAGATGCTTTGATGAAGAAAGTAAAAGCGCTTGGAATGACATCTGTAGCCATTACTGATCATGGCGTGATGTATGGTGTGGTTGACTTCTACAATGCAGCCATAAAAGCGGGAATCAAGCCGGTCATCGGATGTGAGGTATATACTTCTAAAAGAAGCCGTTTTGATAAAGAGTATAAAATCGATTCTGACAATGGGCATCTTGTTTTACTCGCAAAGAACAATTCGGGTTATAAAAATCTGATGAAAATTGTTTCAAAAGCATTTACAGAAGGATTTTACTATAAACCAAGAGTAGATTATGAGCTGCTGAAAGAACATAGTGAAGGACTGATATGCTTAAGTGCCTGTCTTGCTGGAGATATTCCCAATAAAATTATGAATAACGATTATGAAGGAGCAAAACAGATCGCTCTTGATTTAAACGAAATATATGGTCAGGATGATTTTTATCTTGAACTGCAAAGTAATGGAATTGAAGAACAGAATCTTGTCAACCAGAAACTGGTTCAGCTGTCTAAAGAAACTGGGATTCCTCTGGTTGCAACAAATGACGCTCATTATCTTAATAAAGAAGATGCCAAAGTGCATGATGTTCTTTTATGTATTCAAACGGGAAAAACAGTTGATGATGAAGACAGAATGAAGTTTCCCACTGGAGAATTTTATGTCAAGTCACAGGATGAAATGGAGAAGCTTTTTTCATATGTACCTGAAGCACTTGAAAACACCGTTAAAATTGCAGAGAAATGCCATGTGGATTTTGAATTTGACAAGCTTCAGCTTCCTGAATTCAAAATTGATGGTGTTGAAGACCATTTCACCTTTTTAAAGCAGATGGTTCATGACGGACTTAAAAAAAGGTACAGAGAACAGTTAAGCACTCTTCATATTGACAGGGCTGATTACGAACTTAATACCATTAATGAATTAGGTTATGTCGACTATTTCCTGATTGTTCATGATTTCATCCAATATGCCAAGAACAGCAGTATCATGGTAGGTCCCGGAAGAGGTTCCGCTGCGGGGAGTATCGTTTCATATTCGCTTGGAATCACTAATATCGATCCGATAAAATATGATCTTCTTTTTGAAAGATTTCTTAATAAGGAACGTGTCACTATGCCGGATATCGATATCGACTTCTGTTATGAAAACAGGCAGCGGGTCATCGATTATGTTATCAATAAATATGGTGTTGATAAAGTATGTCAGATCATCACTTTCGGTACCATGGGCGCCAGAGGCGCTATAAGGGATGTCGGGAGAGCACTTAACATTTCATATGCCGATACTGATCAGATTGCTAAGATGATTCCACACTCACTTGGAATGACTATTAAAGAAGCACTTGAAATCAATAAGGAACTGCAGCAGGTATATGATAATGATGAAAGGATTTCCAACCTGATTGATACCGCTATGTTGCTTGAGGGGATGGCCAGACATTCATCAACCCATGCAGCCGGTGTCGTCATTACAAAAGAAAGTGTTAATGAATATGTCCCGCTTCAGTTAAATGAAGAAAACACTGTCACTCAGTTTCCAATGGAAACATTGGAAAAACTCGGGATATTAAAAATGGATTTTCTCGGGTTGAGAACATTGACAGTGATGCGTGACTGCATCACACTGGCCAAGGAACTCTTTAATGTTGATATCGATTTATATAATATGGAATTTGAGGATGAGAATATCTACAGACAGATTTCAAAAGGGGACACCACCGGAGTATTCCAGCTTGAAAGTGCCGGTATGACATCCTTCATGAAAGATCTGAAACCAAGTAATCTTGAAGACATCATTGCAGGTATTTCTCTTTACCGTCCCGGTCCGATGGATCAGATTCCAAAATACCTGTCAAATAAAACGAATAAAAAAGAAATCAAATATCATCACCAGCTATTGAAGCCTATTCTGGAAGTGACTTATGGCTGCATGGTCTATCAGGAACAGGTCATCAGAATTGTCAGAGATCTGGCTGATTACACTATGGCTCATGCTGATATTGTCAGGCGTGCCATGTCAAAAAAGAAAACTGATGTAATGGAAAAAGAAAGAGTGGCTTTTGTCAAAGGTGCTAAAAACAAGGGAATCAGTGAGTTAAGTGCCAATGAAATCTATGATGAAATGATGGATTTTGCCAGTTATGCCTTTAATAAATCCCATGCTGCCGCTTATGCTGTCATTGCCTATCAGACGGCTTATCTGAAATACTACTATCCGGTATTATTCATGGCTTCCTCTTTGAACAGCTTTCTGTCAAACACCGATAAAATTTCACAGTATATAAGAGAATGTGAAAAAATGAATATCAGCATTCTGCCTCCGGATATTAATAAAAGCAGTTCAAGGTTTTCAGTTGAAAAAGAAAATATCAGATTTGGTCTTTCTGCCATTAAAAATGTAGGCAGCAAAGTTTCAGATGCCATTGCTCACGAAAGAAGCGAAAACGGTGATTATACAAGTTTTGAAGACTTTTGTGAAAGAGCAGCAAAACTGGAAGTAAACAAAAAATGCATTGAAAGTCTGATCAAGTCAGGTTGTTTCTCTAATTTCAAATATAATAAACGGCAACTGATTGCTTCATATGAAAAACTGCTTGATTCAATCAATGATCAGAATAAACGTAATCTTAAAGGACAGGTTTCCTTATTTGAAAGCACACAACAGTCTTTTTCAAAATTCACTTTCCCGGAATTGGATGAATTTGACAATACTATGCTTCTTTCCATGGAAAAAGAAATGCTTGGCTTATACATTACCGGAAATCCATTAAAGGATTTTGAAAAACTGATCAGTAAAAAAGCAACATTTTTCAGTAATGAAAAAAGAATTGATGAAGAATATGATGAAAAAAGATATTACGATGGAAAGAGTGTAGTGGTGGCAGGAATTATCAGTAAAGTCACAAAAAAACTGACCAGAAACAATTCCATGATGGCATTTGTTGAAATCGAAGATTTATACGGGACGCTTGAAATCATTGTGTTTCCAACTACTTATGAGAATAATATTGGTATATTGAAAGAAGAAAATAAAATTCTTGTTGAAGGGAAACTCAGTATTAGAGAAGATGAGGAAATTAAAATCATCACTCAGAATATTATGCCGTTGTCAGTCACCAGACCGGAGCAGGTTAAAGAAGAAAGAGTGGTATACCTCAACGCTGATAAGATTGATCAGAATAAGCTTTTCAATTTTCTGCAGTACTTCTCTGGTAATAACCTGGTTTATTTAAGAAAAACAGTTAATAATAAAAAAATAACACAGAAAGTTCCTGCCAATATGAATCTCAATCTAACAGAAGAAACAGAGAAACTGCTTATTGAAGAATTTGGGGAAAATAATGTGTTAATTAAATTTAATTGATTTTTATCTGTTTTTATAATATATTTTTATATGGAAGGTGAATTATGAAAGAGACAAATTTTGGAAATGAAAACATCATAATAAAAGCATTGGAAAATGGTGTGAGTATCATCGGTTTAACACGTGGGGAAAACACAAAATTTCATCATATTGAAAAAATGGATAAAGGTGAAGTGCTGATCTGTCAGTTTACAGAATATACTGCAGCAATAAAGGTTAAAGGAAAAGCAGTCATTTTTTCTTCTAAAGGGGAAGTGATTTCCGGTGAGTGAAGATGGCTATTTAAGTGCTTATGTTTCTTATGATAAGAAAAGAGTAGAAGATATTGCTAATGAACTGAAAACACTGAATATCACGATGAAAGTCATTACTACTACAGACAGCCAGTCTAAAGAGACCATATATGAAGTGTTAGTGATTGAAAATATGATTGATAAAGTACATGAGATAATTATTAATCTGCAACAGCAGGACTGAGGTAAAAAGGATGAAAGAGATTAAACGTATTGGAGTATTGACAAGCGGGGGAGATGCCCCAGGAATGAATGCCACCATTAGGTCTTTGGTACGTACCGGAATATATTACGGATATGAAATGTACGGAATTTTCAAAGGATATGTTGGTTTGATCAACGGCGAAATTGAAAGGCTGGAAGCAAGAGATGTTTCAGGTATTCTTCAAAAAGGCGGTACCAAACTGAAAACATCCAGATGCCCGCAGTTCCTTGAAAAACCTTATCGTGACAAAGCAAGATCGATCTGTGATGTATTCGGAATCGATGTCATATGTGTTATCGGCGGAGATGGTTCTTATCGTGGTGCATTTGATATCAGTAAAGAAGGTCTTCCTGTCATTTGCCTGCCCGGGACCATCGATAATGATATAAATTCAACTGAATATACCATTGGTTTTGACACAGCATTGAATACTATTCAGGATGCCATTGACAAAATCAGAGATACTGCCTATTCTCATGAAAGATGTTCTGTAGTTGAAGTCATGGGACGCTCTGCCGGATATATTGCACTTAATAACGGAATTGCAGGTGGTGCTGATGTCATTCTGATTCCTGAAGTGGAATTCAACATTGATACTGATGTCATTAAGCCTATTTTAGAAGGAAGACACAGAGGGAAAGCAGATTTCACAATCATTGTTGCAGAAGGAGTAAAAAATGCTCAGGAAATCTGCAGATATATTGAACAGAAGACAGGAATGGTATCGAGGCATACTGTTTTAGGTTATGTTCAGAGAGGTGGAAGTCCGTCAGCTTATGACAGAGTCATGGCAAGCAGGATGGGTGATTATGCCATTAAAACAATTCATGAAGGAAGACTCAACAGGATCATTTCTCTTCAAAATAATAAATTAGTGGATATTGATATTGAAGAAGGATTAAATATGCAAAAAACTGTTGATAAGGATTTATTGAAAATCGCTAAAGTCCTGTCAATTTAAGGAGCCTATGAAGAATTTACCAAATATCATTACAGCCTTCAGATTAATACTTGTTCCCGTCTTTTCATATTATCTGTGTAAAGAGGAATTCTTTATTGCTTTTTTAGTATTTGCCATAGCCGCCTGGTCTGATGTTCTGGATGGTTATCTGGCAAGAAAGTACAAAGCAGTGACAAATTTCGGAAAAATATGTGATCCTCTTGCTGATAAGGCATTGCAGTTAAGTGCACTGATCATATTGTTTTTAATTGGAAAGCTGAGAATCATTTTTGTTATAATCATACTGCTTAAGGAGCTCACTTTAATTTTAGGTGGAATCCTGTTATACAAGAAAAAATTGATTGTCCCTGCTCAATGGTATGGTAAATTTGCTTCATTGCTGCTTAATTCTGCCATTGCTGCTACTATTTTATTTCCTCTCGGAGAAATCGCTGTGGATATCATAATCAGCATATCTGTGGCTGTCACTTTATTTGCATTACTGATGTATATTAAAAACTATATTAACATTTACCGTGAAAGTAAAGTGAAAACAGAAAGTCAACTCAAACAATGATCGGTTATATAAAAACATTTAAGCCAGAACTGAAAGTAAAAGATTTGCAGGTTTATGAATCTTACTATTGTGGTATCTGCAAATCATTGAAAACTAGATATGGTCTGTTTAAAAATATGACTTTAAACTATGATTGTGTTTTCATATCCCTGCTTATTGATGCTTTGAAGGATACCTCGTTGACCGCGGAAAGTTTCAGATGTGCCTATAATCCGATGAAAAAGAAAACAAGAATTCTTAATCAGTCTACCTATTTTACCTCTGATGTCAATCTTTATCTGTTTTACAAAAAGCTGAAGGATGATTTTCATGATGAGAGAAAATTAGTATCCCTGATTGGTTCTTTATTTATAAAAGGTGCAGGGAAGAAAGCAGGGAAACGGCTTGGAAAACTGAAAGATGAAATTGATCAGAATCTTGATATGCTTTATTCACTTGAAAACAGCCATTGCTTTGACAGTGACACCATTTCTTCCTGTTACGGGAAAGTAGTGCAAGCCATCTGTTCCGACCAATTTGAGAATGATAAAAAATTATTTAAAATTTCATCTTATTTAGGTTATAATGTAGGAAAATGGGTTTATCTGATTGATGCTTTTGATGATCTTGAGAAAGATATAAAAAACAAGTCATATAATCCATATGTACTTGAATATCATTTTGAAAATGAGACAGTGGCTGATTTTAAAAGCAGAATCAGGGAAAAAGTGAAAACTCAGCTTTATAAAATATTAGATGAAGCTGTGAAAGCTTATGAATTAAGTGACGAAAACAAGTATTCTCCCATAATTTTCAACATTTTACTGGAGGGAATATATAATACAACAAATACAGTAATTGAAGGGACATGTTATTATGGCAAAAAATCCATATAGTGTACTGGGCATTTCTCCTGGTGCTACTGATGAACAAATAAAAGCAGCTTATAAGGAAATGGTCAAGAAATACCATCCAGATAAATATCAGCAGACAGATCTAAAAGAAGTTGCGGAAGAAAAACTTTCTGAAGTCAATGTTGCTTATGATACGATTGTCAATGAAAGAGCCAAAGGTAATACTGGTTATAATACAAGTGATAACAGTCAGCAGACTTATACCTATAACAGACAGAATCCTTACAGACAGACGAACTACAGACCTGCAGGCGGAGGAACAAGCATGTGCGATGTATGCAGCTGCCTGATCTGTTCCGACTGCTGCTGTGAATGCTGCGGTGGTGATTTAATTGCCTGCTGCTGATAAAAGCACAAAAAAACTGGCTCTTTCTGGTATTTTTCTGGCTGTTCTGATGCTTCTTTTGTATTTATATACCATTATGCCGACCAATAAACTGACTTTACTGATGTTTTCTTCTTTTATCATTGGTTTTGTACTCATTGAAACAGATATCAGATACGCATTGATATTTTATTTTTCCTCTGTCATTCTTACTTTGATTTTGCCTGTAGATAAGCTTTCATTAATGCTCTATTACAGTTTTTTCGGTATTTATGGTCTTGTGAAATACTATATTGAAAAGGTAAAAAAAAGAGTTATTGAAATTGTTTT
>JAFGUQ010000074.1 GCA_016938455.1 Clostridia bacterium | reverse complement strand
TATTTTCAAGTGTTTGCAATGCTTTTCAAATGTTAAAATGATCAGATTGTCGATTGAGTGTGATTAAGTTTGGGAAGTTAGCATTTATTGTAACTGATGATACATGGTATGATTTTTTAAAGATATTTGCTGCATTTTTAGTAGGAGCCGGATATAAAGGAATGCTGGTTCTCATCGATGAGATTGTCAATATATTCAAAATTTCTAACTCCATTACCAGAGCAAATAATTATGAGAAAATCCTCACCATGTACAACGATGTATTACAGGGTAAAGCAAAACACATCGGTTTTCTAATGGGTGGTACAACACAGTGCATTGAGGATAAGTACAAAGGAGTGTACAGCTATGAAGCTTTACGCTCACGTTTGTCAGAAGGGCATTTTGCAACGGCTGATGTCAAAGACCTTTCAGCTCCGATTATCCGTCTACAAATGCTGTCGCAGGAGGAAATGTATATTCTTATAGAAAAGCTTTTAAACATCCATGCGCAGCTATATAACTACACACCAAATTTGTCTCATGAGGAGCTGGTCTACTTTCTTACTGTGGAATATAACCGGGTGGGAGCTGATACCCACATCACGCCAAGAGAGATTATTCGTGATTTTATAGAATTAATAAATATCTTGCATCAGAATCCGGATAAAAATGTGTCTGAAATATTAGGTGATAACAGTTTCCAGATGGCAAAAGGCGGAATCTCTGATGAAGAGATACACAGCGAATTTCAGGAATTTGAGGTATAGATCATATGGATGTATTTAGCAGACTCGCTCCGTTTATTCAAGATTTCATATATCAGAGCAAGTGGGAAGAATTACGAGGTAATCAGGTAGCTGCCTGTGAAGTGATCTTTGACAGTGAGGATAATCTTTTATTATCATCAGGAACAGCGTCAGGAAAAACAGAAGCCGCTTTCTTACCTGTGCTGACTGATCTTCACAACAATCCATCAAGGTCAGTCGGAGTTCTATACATCTCACCTTTAAAAGCGTTAATCAATGATCAGTTCATACGTCTGGAAAAGCTGCTCATTGATTCAAATATACCAGTCTGTAAATGGCATGGTGATGCTTCACTCACTTTAAAGAACAAGCTTATCAAGCATCCGGAAGGTATCTTGCAGATCACTCCTGAATCCTTGGAAAGCCTTATAACCAATAAACGAGGTGCATGTCTCTCCATGTTCTCTGATCTTCGGTATGTCATCATTGATGAAATCCATTACTTCATGAGAGGTGTCAGAGGAATACAACTGCTTTGTGTACTTGAACGCCTGATACAGCTGACCGGTGTGAATCCAAGACGCATTGGCTTATCTGCAACGCTTGGTGATGTTTCACTTGCCAAGAACTGGCTGAATACAGGGACTAATCGTCATTGTGTCGCTCCAATTATTGAAGAAGGTAAAAAACGAATAGGACTACATATTGAAAGGTTTGTAAATTTTGCTGATCAGCGTGACACTGAGAATAACGATGGAAGTGACAACACCATCAGTACAGGTGGAGATATTGGTGACCGTGAGCATTATGAATACCTTTTCAGAAGAACGCTTGATAAGAAAACCATTATTTTCACAAACAGCAGAGAAGAAACTGAATTTATCATCGCGCATTTAAGGGAGATTGCGCTGAAGAATAAAGCACCCGATGTTTATAGAGTTCATCATGGGAATGTATCTGCTTTGATCCGTGAGAGTACAGAGGATGAGATGAAATCTGCCGATGAAAAAATCGTCACCGGCGCGACTGTGACACTGGAACTTGGCATTGACATTGGTTCTCTTGATCAGGCAGTGCAAATAGGTGCTCCTTTGAATGTTTCAAGCTTTGCTCAACGCCTTGGACGATGTGGCCGACGCGGGCAAATTCCTCAGCTGCTTTTTACTTTTGTAGAGAGTATTAAAATCAATTCAGCAGATACGCTTGGTCCAATCAACTGGGAGTTCATCCGGACTATTTCGATTATAGAACTATACATCAAAGACCACTGGATGGAACCAATCCCTCCACAAAATCATCCATATAATTTACTGTATCATCAGACGATGAGTTGTTTGAAAAGCAATGGCGAAATGTCACCGGCCGGACTTGCGCAGTCCATTTTATCATTAGGAAGTTTTAAGCATATCCCTCAGGATGATTTTAAGCGACTTTTATCTCACCTGATTAATATCGAGCAGTTACAAAGAACTGACCATGGGGGACTAATCATTGGCAGAGAAGGTGAAAAGATTGTCAACAGCCATAAATTTCTGACAGTCTTTCTTGCGCCTGAATACTTATTGGTAAAAGATGAAAACCGTACAATCGGAACAGTGGATAAAGTGTATCCTGTAGGGGTTCGTTTTGCACTGGCAGGACTTTCATGGGAAACCATTGACGTGAATGTTAAATCGAAAGTCATTTTTGTTAAGAAAGTACCAGGTATCTCGGTTGTTGACTGGAATGTGGACTTTGATGCCGAGCTTCATACCGTACTTGTTCGTAAAATACGGAATGTTCTGAAAACAGATGACTCATATCAGTATTTAAGTGAGCGATGTCAGGAAAGATTAACCGAGATTCAATATATAACCAGAAACAGCGGTATATTGGATAATCTGGTTACTCCGCTGTCTGACAAGAAATTCGCGGTGTTCCCATGGGTGGGGACAAGACAGCTCATGACTTTAAATTATGCATTGCATCATCGCAAGATTAAAAGTAAGCTGCCTTGGATAACAAGTGTTTATCTGGAAGTGATTTTTGACGGGACGAAAGAGCAACTTGAAGGCATCATCAAGGAAATTATACACAGTGAGCTTGACTTATATATTCTGCCATTACCTGAGAAGATTCAGATTGACGGAAAGTACAATGAGTTCATACCTCTTGAACTTTTACGGAAGCAGTTTATAGAGGATTATCTGGATTTTGAAGGATTGAAGAATGATTTTGTAATATAAGACTCCAAAAAATGAATTGGAGAAAGCTATTAATTATAGAGATGATTATGAAAAGAGGTGTAATGATGAGTAAAGCAGGTGTATCATTTTCAAAGGTTAGAGATCACCTAATGAAAGATGAAGAGTGGGAGTGTGTTAGAATTTTAGACAATCTGCTAAGATAGAAGGGGAGGAAAAAACCCGGAAATTGGAGGCGGAAAATGGGACAATTC
>JAFGUQ010000073.1 GCA_016938455.1 Clostridia bacterium | reverse complement strand
TTATGTATATATCGGAGCTGGACAAGACTTAAAAGTATCATTACTTAACCAGTATGGCGAAAAAATGTCACTGTCAGGCGCAACAGTAAGTGTTGTTCCATCAGCAGGCACAGTATCTGCCATCGAAAAAACAACCACAGTTAAAGTAAACACATCTTTAGTTGAAGCAGGTAAAACATTATTCGTATTCGTTTACGATCCAACTTCAATGTTATCCGCACAGGCAACAGTATCAGTCAATACTAACCCTATAATTAAAGGAATCACATTCGGAGCAGTCACTATCAAAGACTCAAAAGATAGCATTTTTGAAGGTACAACAGGTCATATCATTGAAGTCATGGCTGTTGACCAGTATGGCAACCCATATACATTTGCAGAAGGTGCATTACCAGGAATTATCACATTGATTTCATCAAATACAGATGTCATCAGTCCAGCAGCTGTCACAGTTAATGCTGATGGAAATTTCGTATTTGCAACACCAAATGATGGTACAGCTACATTGACAGCGATTGTTCCTACAGAAGGCGTTGTTGCACAGTCAGCACCAATCGTAGTTCTTTCAAAACCAGTACTTTCATCAGTATCAATTGAAGGCGCTTCAGGTGCATTATATGTTAATGAAACTGGTACCTTAGTGGCCGCCGGTGTAGATCAGTATGGTGCAGCAGCTACTATCGTAAGTGGAACAACAAGCGGTGTTACTTTCCAGTCAACTAAACCAGGAATCGTCCCAGTAATAGCAGACGGAAAAGTTAAAGTTACTCCGACTGAATCAGGAACAGCCAAAGTATTCTATTATTTCAAAGGTAACCTAGTTGGTTCATTTGATCTGACTGTTTATGACGAAGCAGTTCCAACATTAATCACTGCAGTTGATTTAACTAATGCAGTACAGACAGGTGTTACAGTTTCAGTCACCAGTGGTTCAGCGACAGTAGTAGACCAGTATGGCAGAGAAATTGATTTAGACGGAACATGGAATATTGAATTAACCTACGCAGATGCTGATAACTTCGATGTCGTCACATCAGCAAGCATGACATATACTATCACAGCAAATACAAACGTAGGATCAGACGCATTCAAAATCGTCTTAACTGATGATGGAGTTGTAGATGAAGGTTCAGTATACTCATTCACATTAACCAATGTGGCAGCTTCAAAAATTGTCACAGTAGAAATGGAATTACCTGCATTAATGTATGGTGGAACACCAGCAGACGGTTCAGCTTTAGGAGATTATGATGAAGAAATCACCTTTGTCGGAAAAACTGAAGACGGACAGACAGTCACATTATTACTTGATAATTCAATTCCAGAAATCATTGATATCGTCACCTTATCATCAAGCACATACATTGATTTAACCGATGCTACATTATCTAATAAAGGTGCAATTGGGGATGACGATGCTACATTAACAGTGAAAGCATGGAGAAATGGTGTAATAGCTGATTCAGGAACAATAACAATCGCTTCAGCTCCAGCCGTTGCTTCAACCTTGACATGGATTAAAGACCAGGATATGTCAAATCCAGATTCTATTACAGTAGTAGTCAAGAATCAGTATGGAGTAGAGTGCAACCTTCCAGCAGGTCAGTGGTATTCATCAAATACTGCAGTATGGGCTTTTGAAGGTACTACATCAGGAAACAAATCTCCAGACTACTCATTTGTTAACACAAGCACAACAGATGATAAGACAGTAACCATTTCTTATATAACAGCAGATGGAAAACTGTTTATAACCGGTTCTTTCACAATTGCTAAAAATACACCAGCAGAAAGCTAAAACCAGTTATACTTTAAAACAAAACAGCTAAACTTAAAAAGAAGAGCGATTCGTCGCTCTTCTTTTAATTGTAAATTTTTTATGAACGATTTTCTATTTTCAATGCATTAAAACACATTTATGGTATAATCAAAATAGTCTTTAAAAAGGGGGGATACGATTGATAAAAAAAACATTAAGTATATTGCTGATATTAGTGTTGCTTCTATTACCAGTGACAGTGAGTGCCTCAGACTATGAAGCATCATATAATGAATATATCAATAACAGTGAACAACTGAAAAGTCTATATACGACTTATCAGGATTTAGAAAGCAGTTATGCTGATAGTGTAAAAGAGCTGCTTAATTATTCTACAGGCAGCAGTTTATCCTATTATCAGGCATATGCATATATTAATAAGGTAACAGGTAAAATTCAACTTGATCGATCTCTTGAAGCCAGCAAAGAAAATATATTAAGAACAAAAATGGACATGACAATATCATTCAGAAGCCGGTATTATAACTTGTATACTCTTGAAAAATCAATGAATGACACCTATTCAAATTACCTCAGTCAACTGGAAACATACAATTCAAATGTTGCCTTATATAAACAGGGATATATCAATAAAAGTATCGTGGACCTTTCTGACTATAATAAAAAAAGTGCTTATGTCTCATATATGAGCAATAAAAGAAATTATGAAAATGCAATCAGAGAGTTTAACCTTCTCATTGGGAAAGACTATGATAATACAGATTACAAACTGAATATTGACGAAAAAATAAAAGCAGTTTCACCATTAGATGTATATCTTGAATCATTCCTTGAAAATTCACCAACACTGAAAAGTTACAGTAATACCATTGAGATAGGCGAAATAAAAATTGATTGTCTTGAAGCCTATAATCTTGATGTCACTTCATATGATGCTAAACTTGACTATGCAAAAACCAATATCAGTATTGAGATTACTGCTTTAAGGAAAAAAGAGTATATCGAAACAAGCAAATCTGATATTGAAAATCTCTATACACAGATAGAATTCGCAAAGCGTACCATTGACAATGAGGCCTTCGCTATTGAAATCAATAAAAGGCTGATGGAAGAAAATAGGGATTTCTATTTAAAAGGATACATTGAAAAAGAGGAATATAACAGTTATATTGAAAAATATGAAAACTCTGTTAAGGCATATAAAGAAAAAATATATTCATATAACTCAATGATTCTAAATCTGGAAAAAACAGCTTGCATGTATATGAAGGGAGAGCTCTAGAATGAAAAAGAAAATAATCATCATTTTAATTATCGCACTTATTGTCTCCGGTGGAGTCATCGGTTATGATTTACTGAAAATATCTGTCAATGAAGCAAATAAAATCGCATTGGAAAACGATCAGTATCTGGAAATAGATAATCTGAACTTACAAGCGGCTGCCATTGACTATGACAATGCATTGAGAAATGCTAAAATATCAAGCAAATACTCATATAGTGGTGAAATGACTTCATATTATACTCCTTTCATGCAGGAAACCAATTTGAATTTAACAAAAATGTCAAATGAAAAAAACATGAAGTTAATTGAAAAGCAAGTTCTGTCTCTTAGTTATGACTATTATATCAATAAAGGAAATTATGAAAGCAGCTTGAAATCATACCAGAAAGCAGTAGATGACTACAATAGTGCAAAGAAAGACAGCGAAACCACTGCACTGGAAATCATGCAGTATGAATACAGTATGAAAGCGCTTAAAATCAATTCTGACATACAGGAAGCAACATTCTCTCAAACAAAGAATGAGCTCTTTAAATTGTTAAATGATGAGCAGGTGGCAGACGTTACAGCTATTGTCATTAAAAACCCTTATGATATTGATTTTAATCAAGTGTGGACAACAGCGACAGACTATAATTCTGACTTATACTCTAAAAAAAGAAACAAAGAAGCACAGGAAATACTGTTTTCTATTGTGAAAAAGTATTATAAGGAAGATACTTCAAACTATATATCAGCATTAGCAAATAAAGAAAAAGCAAAACTTGATTATGACAGTCAGATTGAATCTTTGAAGGTGAAGATAATTAATGATATCGAAAATCTGAAAACAAAGTATGATTATGTGGAACTGGAAATGCTGAATAATTCAATTAAGAAAAACGATTATGATATTGCAAAGTCACAATATGATAACGGATTTATTTCACTTGACTCCTTAGATTCCAAAAAATCAGCCCTTGATGCATCTGACACGCAATTAATACAGAAAAAGAGGACTTACATTCTCGCGTTGAAAGATTTTGAAATATATACCGGATTTACTTATTAAAAAGCTCATAAGAGCTTTTTTTTAACTCTTCTTTTTATGGTATAATTAACAATAGATAAAAATTCGGAGGTATAGAAATTGCCTGCAAAGATTTTAATAGTAGACGATGAGAAAAATATTGTTAACATACTGAAATTCAATTTGATAAAAGAAGGATATGACACCATTGAGGCATATGATGGCCAGACTGCCATTGAAAAAGCATTGATTGAAAAACCTGACCTTATATTACTTGATGTAATGCTGCCTGTTTTTGATGGATTTACAGTCTGCAGAAAATTAAGAGAAAAGATTCAGACGCCAATCATTATGCTGACTGCAAAGGAAGAGGAGCTTGATAAGGTACTCGGTCTTGAACTCGGAGCAGATGATTATGTGACGAAACCCTTTTCACCAAGGGAGCTTCTAGCTAGAATCAAGTCTAATTTAAGAAGATATAATGTTCCGGAAAAAAGTGAGAATAAGCTGACAAAGATATTTGATTTGGAAATCAACGAAGACAAATATGAGGTTAGAAAAGACGGGAAAGCCATTGAACTTACATCAAGAGAATTTGAAGTACTGATTTATCTGGTTAAGAATGCAGGTGTGGTTATTTCCAGAGAGAAACTTTTAGAAACCATCTGGGATTATGAATACTATGGAGACATGAGAACTGTTGATGTCACAATCAGCCGTTTAAGGGATAAATTATCAGAAGATACAAACAAATATATAATGACTAAAAGAGGTAAAGGTTATTTTTTTGGAAAGGAAGATAACATTTAAGTGATAAAGAAGAAGCTGCAGTGGAAATTAGTGATGTTCATTTGCTTTATAGCAATTTGCTTAGTTGTACCAATAGGCTTGTTTTTAAATATCAGTATAGAGAATTTTCATTACAATCAATTTGTCAGGAATATTGAAAAGGGATTTGATGTACTTGCCATTGAAGAAGGAAAGCTTAATACTTCAGAAGACGATAATTTAGATGCATTGGTCATATATCAACATATGAGAGACATTTATTCTCCTTCTTTTGGGATGTATGGAAATAACAGGAGTTATACCATCATTGACAGAAGAACGAATCAGATTTACAGTTCTGATTCCTCCTTTTTAACAAAAGATGAAAAGACTTTCACAACAGAACTGTTCAGCTCAATCAACTTTGTATCATCAATGGCTGATAGCGAAATTAATAATAGTGATCTGGTCACTATCAATGGGAGAACATTCTATGATTATGCAGTCACAAAGGATAATCTGGTTTTTTATTTCAGATATTACAAAGAAGACTGGCAGGAAATGGTGTCACAATTCAATAACTCAATTATCACCAGCTTGCTTATCTCACTGATGATTTCTTTTATAATCGGTTTTCTGTTATCAAAAACCATTACAAAACCGATTAATAATATTACTGAAAAAGCACAGAATATTGCAGAAGGTGAATTTGGGCAACTTCTTGAAAAAGCCGGGAATGATGAAATTGGACAATTAACAAGTTCGATTAACGAGATGTCTTTAAGCTTAAAAAACATGCTTGAAGAAATATCCAACGAAAAAAGCAAAGTAGATGCCATTGTAAACAATATGATTGACGGGATAGTTGCATTTGATATAAATGGCAACATTACCCAGGCCAACCCTGTATCATTAAGTCTTTTAGGGAGGAACGATATTAAGGAAAACCTGGAACAGATCATACATGAATATAAAATCAACACAACTGTATCTGATGTTCTCAACCGGACAGATCATGTTAATAACAGTTTTCTGTTAGTTAATATCAAAGACAGTATTCTTCAGGTCGGATTTGCTATTTTAAAAGATACCAACCATCATCCTGAAGGAATAATTATGATTTTAAGAGATATTACTAAACAGCAGAAGCTTGATGAAATGAGAGAAGAATTCGTGGCCAATGTTTCTCATGAATTGAAGACACCACTGACTTCAATTAAAAGCTACACCGAGACGCTGCTAAGTGATATGGTCGATGATAAAGCAACTCAAAAGCAATTTCTGGAAGTCATCAATAGTGAAACAGACAGAATGTATCGGATTGTCAAAGACTTGCTGCAATTATCTGCCATGGATTTAAATCAGCTTTATCTGAACAAACATATGCATAATGTTGATGAACTTGTATTGAAAACTATTGAAAAAGTAACAGTTGAGGCCAAAGCAAAGAAGCATATACTTTGCACCGAGCTCAGCTATGAAGACAATGCTTTTTTTGATTATGATAAAATACAGCAGGTTTTAATCAATATTCTTACTAATGCAATCAAATATACCGATGAAGGAGGCAGCATTACAGTAAAAACAATCCGTAACAATGAATTTGCATATATAAGTGTTATTGACAACGGAACGGGAATACCTGAAAAAGACCTGCCAAGAATTTTTGAAAGATTCTATACAGTTGATAAAGCGCGATCAAGAAAATTAGGCGGGACCGGATTAGGTCTGGCGATTGCAAAGGAAATAATGCTTGCACATAACGGGAATATAATCATAGAAAGCATGAAAGATGTCGGTACAACTGTAACTATGATTATTCCGATTAACAGGGAGAATTTTAATGAAGAATAAAACTCCGCAAATCATAATACTGGTCATACTGCTTCTGCTGGTGATTACACAGACAATCATTATACTGGACTATTATCTTGACACTTTTTCATTCGGAATATTCAGTAACAACAAAGAGTTCATAAGTTACTATAAATCGTTTGAAGAAGGAGTTTCTGAAGACTATCTGAAACCATACAGGCTGATAGTCAAAAGCGGTGCCAATACATTGTGGGTTATTGATGAAAACAATGCCACAATGTATAACAACCTATGGGCATCTTATCAAAAAGCATTGAAGAATATCATTAATATGAATGCTACTTTGAAATATGAAGTGGTTGAGTGGGATAATGTGTTTAAAAACGAAGGAGTGACAATTGAATTCAAGACAAGCATCCCGGTTGAATTTTTAGCATATATGATTGATGAGAACGAATATATCTCATATGATGATAAAATTGAGAAGATACACATAAAACCTGAGAGTAATACCCAAGGAACTGTCTATATTAAAACTGACAGGAATCTTCTGGTATATGAAAATATTCCGACAACAGACAACTTGACTCTCGAAAATTTCAGTAATCTTTATTCACTATTGAATAGTAATAGTAACTATGCTAAAAACCGTTACAGTTTTTATCTTGAATTTATCGGAAACAGCAGAGCCGGAATTGAGGATCTTGGGGTTAAACTGGATATCCCTGTTGTCCTTGAAAATAACAGAACAATAGATTTCAGTTTGTTCGAGATGAAAGAATTTTCTGTTATTACTGAGTATAAGAGAATAAATAGTATGGATGATATGCTTATTGAAGCAGAGAAAATTAAGAATCTCCTGTTAGGCTCAACAGCAGATAAGCATAAAACAATTATTGACACTAATGGTGATATTTTCTTTTCAAATGAATATAACATTTTCAGTATTTCCAAAGACAGTCAGTTCACATATAAGTTCACACCTTCAGAAAAAGCCAGTGAACCTGGAGATGTTAAATCTGCTTTCCTGAATTCACTTGAAATGCTGAACAGCTTTTTCAATTTAAACAGAACAGGTACATCAAATCTGATTCTATATAAAGTTGAGAAATTGGAGACAGAGTACGTTTTTTCATTCAACTATACATATAATGGCCATATCATTTACTTTGACGGAGAAACGAGTACAATAGTTGTCACTGCCAATGAGACAAGAGTTCTAGAGGTAAATGGTAAATTTTACAGTGTAAATGAGCTGATGTTAAACGGATCCAGAGTAGTCTATTCATATAACAGTGACTATTCAGATTTATATGATTTATATGATATTAATCTGTTGACTATTGCATCTGATATCAGCATTGGCTTTATCAGAGGGCAGGGAGAAAGTGTTTTTCCGACTCCGGCAATGATTATCGAAGAAAAAGACGGTACAATAGTGAGTTAT
Source organism: Clostridia bacterium (assembly GCA_016938455.1). Lineage (GTDB taxonomy): Bacteria > Bacillota > Clostridia > DUPQ01 > DUPQ01 > JAFGUQ01. Next base: position 8,223 of record JAFGUQ010000073.1, on the reverse strand, counting down.
GAATTAATAAAGGCAGGGGAATAAATGAATACGAAAAAAGCACTGAATATAGTAATCATTCTACTTTTAATCATCAATGTCTTTATGTTTGTTTTCCTTTTATACCTGAACTCAAGCTATAGCGACAGGCAGAACGAAATAAAATATGTTAAGGAGATATTAGAGTATAGAGGAATTGTCAATGAGGTAACTCTTGATAATAATGCCAATGACAAAAAGCCTGTCATTTTTGGCAAAGGTATTTTTACAGATGAGTTTATAACACAGGTAAAAGAGGTCACTGGAGGAACAGTGTTATCCTCTAAAGAGAATACAGTCCTTTCCTATTATCAAGATAGCAGCTTAAAAGAAGCAGACTATATCAGTGATCGAATTGATGCTGATAAAAGAGTTCGATTGTTTCTGGACAGTATCGGGTTCAATCATATCAACTATATTGTTGATAATGTCACGATGTCATCTAGAAATACTTTTAACATTAAATACATCTATTCCAGTAAAGAAGAGACAATGTATGACTTATATATCAATGCTGTGGTTAATGAATATGGAATAAGTAATATAGTAATAAGATATATTGAAAACGAATTCACAGAGGGTAAGTCATTTAAAATCCTTCCAATGACAAATGTGATTATGAGCAATGTGGTTTATAGGGAAGAGAACAGCAAAGGTGCCGGTGCAAATATTATTAAAAGAATTGACTCAGGATATAAATTAGATAAAAACAATGTGCCGCAATATGTGTGGAGAATAACCTATGGAGATGACACCATAAGTTATTTTAACGCACAAAACGGGCATGAAATCAATTAAAAAGAGGTGTGAACTATGAGTAAAAAGTTTTATGAAGGTATTGAAAAAAAACTAGAGGAAATGAAAGTACTTGGTAAATATAAGGAATATCAGTATTTGAAATCACCGATGTCAAATAGAGCGGTCATTGAGAAATTCAATGAAGTGATTATTCTTTGTTCAAATAATTATCTGGGATTCAGTGATAACAGAGAAATTGTCAAAGCAGGTCAGGAAGCACTGGAAAAATATGGGGTTGGAGCAGCCAGCGTAAGATTCATCTGCGGGACTTATGATATTCACAGAAAACTGGAAGAGAAAGTGGCAGAATTCCTTCATACTGAAGCTTCCTTGACTTATACCTCCTGCTGGAACGCAAACACTGCTGTCATACCTGTACTTGTTGGCGATGGTGACTGTATTATCAGTGATGAACTTAATCATGCAAGCATTATAGACGGATGCCGCCTGGCTAATAAGAAAGTTCAGCGTTTTGTTTACAAACACTCAGATATGAGCAATCTTGAGCAGCTGCTTTTAGATGCAAAACAATTTGCTACTAAGCTTGTGATTACTGATGGAGTGTTTTCGATGGAAGGTGATCTGGCAAAACTGGATGAAATTGTCGCGCTCTGCCGTAAATATGATGCTGTTTTACTGGTCGATGAATCTCATGCCACAGGTGTGATGGGAAAAACAGGAAGAGGAACCATTGAGCATTTCGGATTACTTGGACAGATTGACATTATCACAGGAACATTTGGAAAAGCGCTTGGAGGCTCCGGAGGCGGGTTTGTGGCTGCAAAAAAACAGGTTATTGATTTATGTATTCAAAACTCAAGACCATCACTGTTTTCAAATTCCCTGCCACCAGTAATTGCTGCGATGTCACTTAAAGCAATTGAGATTCTGGACAGCCAACCTGAACTTGTCAATTCTCTTCATTTGAAAACAGATTATCTGAGAAAGAAATTAAATGAAAACGGTATTTTCCCACTTGAAGGAGATAGTGCCATCGTTCCAATAATCGTTGGAGAAACATCGAAAGCAATCAGTATGGCAAAGGAAATCATGAAGAAAAATGTTTATGTGACTGGCTTCGGATATCCGGTTGTACCGGAAGGACATGCAAGGATAAGGATACAGGTTTCAAATGCATTGACTTATGAGGACATCGATAAATGTGTTGCTGTTATCAAAGAGGTATATGATCAGACAAAATGAACATATTTGATATCATAGGTCCTATTATGATCGGACCATCAAGTTCTCATACAGCGGGAGTGGTCAGAATCGCCAAGATTACATCTAAACTCCTGGGCGAAACAATCGTGAAAGCCAAAGTATATTTCAGCGGTTCTTTTACAACTACCTATAAAGGGCATGGATCAGATAAAGCAGTCATGGGAGGGCTTCTCGGGTATAATGCAGACGACATCAGAATCAGAGACAGTAAAAATGAATTTATCAAGAGAAAAACAGACATCTCTTTTGATACAGAGGATTTATCTGAATATCATCCGAATACAGTTAAAATTGAAGTCACAGGTGAAAGTGGAAAGAGAATCAGTGTTATTGGATGTTCTGTTGGTGGCGGGAGTATATTAATTAGAAGAATCAACCAGTATGAGGTGCAGTTTGATGCCACATACAATACCCTGATTATTCCTCATAATGACATAAGCGGATTAATTGCTTTTGTTGCAAGGGTAATTGCTGAACACCAGATAAACATTGCAAACATGAAGGTGTTCAGAAGTGAACGCGGGGGTAAAGCGATTATGATCATTGAAACAGATCAGCTGATTGGAAAAGAGATCATTAATCAATTGCAAAGTAACAGCAATATATTTGAAATAACCTATTTGGAGCCAATAGAATGAGTAATTTTGATAGTATAAAAGACCTTGTAGAAATAGCAGATCAGGAAAATGTAAAACTTTCTGATATTATTCTCAGGTTACAGGCAAAGGAGCTTGGAATCTCAGAAGAACAGCTTCTGGAAAGAATGAGAATAACTTATCATGAAATGGTACTTTCGCTTGAAAATGCTGTGAAAAATGATAAAAAGTCACTAAGTGGGTTAACGGGTGGCGATGCAAATAAACTGTTTGAAGCGATAAAAACAAAACGGTCAGTATTACCTGAGTTCATCTCAAAAATCATAGCAAGAGCATTGGCGACAGGGGAACTAAATGCATGTATGGGAAAGATAGTCGCAATGCCCACTGCTGGGGCCTGTGGTATTGTTCCTGCAGTTTTACTGACCGTCAAAGAAGAGAACAGCATCGATGAGGATGTGGCTTTGCAGGGCCTTATAACTGCTGGAGGTATTGGATTAGTCATCGCTAATAAAGCCTCAATCTCCGGTGCCAAAGGCGGATGTCAGGCAGAGTGCGGATCAGCCGCTTCAATGGCAGCAGCTGCCATGACTAAAATGCTGGGAGGAACCAATGAAATGGTAGCCAATGCAGCAGCACTCGCTATGAAAAATCAGCTTGGACTGGTCTGCGATCCAGTGGCAGGTCTTGTAGAAGTTCCCTGCATTAAAAGAAATGTCGGAGGAGCAATGATTGCGATTGCTGCTGCTGAAATGTCTTTGGCAGGAATAAAAAGCGTCATCCCTGTGGATGAGGTTATATGGGCGATGAAAAATGTCGGAGATCAAATGTCAGTGAATTTAAAAGAGTCTGCGAAAGGCGGTTTAGCTGCCACAAAAACAGGGAAAGAAATAACAGAGAATTTTATTAAATCTTATTGAGTAATACAAGAATCTTCTATATAATGAACCTATAGAACACACGGATGACTGCAGCGGGAGATTTCTCTAAATGGAAGCCGAAGAAGTAAGTAATAACTTGTCGGAGCTATTATGAATCTTTCAGGCAAATGGACCGCTTCATGACGACACTCTGAAAAGTTATTAAGTAACACCGAAGGGGCAATATCGAAAGATTGAATCTCTCAGGTAAAAAGAACAGAGAAGACGACAATGATTTTGTTGTCTTTTTTATTTGGAGGAGTGATATATGAAAAAAACACCTATTAATGAATTACATAAAAAATTAGGCGGCAGGCTGATTGATTTCGGAGGGTGGGAACTGCCTGTCCAGTACACCTCGATTATTGAAGAGCATACTGCTGTCAGAGAAAATGCAGGTATTTTTGACGTTTCTCATATGGGAGAAATTGAGGTTAAAGGAAATGAAGCAACTTCATTTATCAATTATCTGATTACCAATGATATCAGTGCCATGACAGACAACCAGGTGATGTATTCACCCATGTGTTATGAAGATGGGGGATGTGTTGATGATCTGCTGGTGTATAAAAAAGATGATCAGGACTATTTATTAATCGTCAACGCTTCAAATACTGAAAAAGACTATGAATGGATCATCAGCCATTCAAACAAATTTGAAGTCAAGATTGCAAATGTATCAGATGAATATGCGCAGATTGCCGTCCAGGGGCCAAAAGCAGAAGAAATTCTTCAGAGAATGACAGAGACTGATTTATCCATGATTTCTTTTTATACTTTCAAAGACAATGCAAAACTCGGCGGGTGCTCAACACTGATATCAAGAACCGGATATACCGGAGAAGACGGATTTGAAATTTATCTGAAAGCGAATGATGGAGAAAAGCTGTTTACTGATATTCTTGAAAACGGGAAAGAAGATGGATTAATCCCCTGTGGATTAGGAGCAAGAGATACTCTCCGATTTGAAAGTGCTTTGCCGCTGTATGGACATGAACTGTCAAAAGAGATTACTCCGGTAGAAGCTATGCTGACTCATTTCATAAAAACTGAAAAAACTGAATTCATCGGTAAGGAGAGCTTACAGAAGCAACTGGAAAACAAGTCAGAACGAGTCCTGATCGGATTTGAAATGGTCGATAAAGGAGTTGCCAGAAACGGATATGATGTTTTTGATGAAAGTGGCAGGGAAATAGGTGTTGTCACAAGCGGATCATTTTCTCCTACACTGAAATTGAATCTGGGAATGGCAATAATAAAGAGAGAATTCAGAAAAACCGGCACAGAGATATATGTTGACATAAGAGGAAAGAAACTAAAAGCAGAAGTTGTGAAAAAACCGTTTTACATAAAGAAATATAAGAAATAAAGGAGATAACAGATATGAATATGATTCCAGGATTAAAGTACTCAAAAGATCATGAATGGGTAAGACTAGAAGGCGAAGTTGCCTATGTTGGTATTACCAATTATGCGCAGCTTCAATTAGGTGATATCGTCTATGTTGAAATGCCTGTCGCAGGTGATGAAGCTAAGAAAGGTGAAGTATTATGTGCTGTTGAATCTGTTAAAACAGCAGCAGATGTATTTTCACCGGTTTCCGGGACAATTGAAGAAGTGAACACAGTGCTTGACGGATCACCGGAAAAAGTCAATGAGCAGCCATATGAATCTTGGTTTGCAGCAATTAAGCTCAGCAATCTTGCTGAAATAGATGAACTGATGGATGAACAGGAATATGCAGAATTCTGTGAAAACGAGGAATAACGAATGTCAAAGTATATACCTAATACAACTTCACAAATTGAAGAAATGCTGAAAGTCATCGGCATTACAGATATTGATAACCTGTTTAACAGGATACCTGATCAGGTTAAACTCAATAAAGAGCTGAATATCCCTAATAGCATGACGGAAATGGAAATCATCAAATATTTTAATTACCTTTCAAAACTCAATGATACCGTGGAAGAGAAAGTATGCTTTTTAGGTGCAGGAGCTTATGACCATTATATTCCTTCAGTAATTGATCATATTTTAAGAAGAGAAGAATTTTACACCTCCTATACTCCTTATCAACCAGAATTAAGCCAGGGGATGCTCCAGGCTATTTTTGAATATCAGACGATGATTTGTGAGTTGACCGGAATGGATGCATGTAACGCTTCCATGTATGATGGCCCCACGGCTTTGGCGGAAGCCTGTTCCATGGCATATACTGCCGGTAGAAACAGAAATAAGATTCTGCTTCTTGACAGTATTAACCCTGAAACGAAACAAGTGGTTCATACTTATCTGAAATACAGAGGAACAGATATTAGAGAAACAACCATTGAAACAATGTCTATGGATATTGATAATGAAACAGCATGTATCTGTGTGCAGTCACCTAATTTTTTTGGAGAAATTGAAGATCTGCAGAAAATTTCTCAGCTGATCCATGAAAAGGGAGGATTAATGGTTGTTTATACAGATCCTATCTCTCTTGGCGTTTTAGAAGCACCGGCCAATCAAGGAGCTGATATTGTCGTTGGTGAAGGACAGAGCCTCGGAAATTCATTAGCTTACGGTGGACCATACTTAGGATTTTTTGCGGTTAAAGAACCATTGATCAGAAAAATGCCTGGAAGAATAGTGGGTCAGACTGTGGATACTGAGGGCAAACGGGCTTTTGTTTTAACCCTTCAGGCAAGAGAGCAACATATAAGGCGTGAGAAAGCCACCTCCAACATCTGCTCAAATCAGTCGTTGAATGCGCTTGCTGCAACCATTTATCTTTCCATAATAGGGAAAAAAGGATTGCAGGAAATTGCCATGAGATGCATTTTAAATGCTCACTATGCATATGAAAAATTGCTTGAAACAGGAATGTTTTCTAAAGTATCAGACAGACCTTTCTTCAAGGAATTTGTTGTAAAAAGCAAAACAGATGTGACAAAGCTTAATAAGTATCTTCTTGATCATGGCTACCTCGGAGGATATGATTTGGGAAATGACAAGTGGCTTATTGCAGTGACAGAGAAAAGAACAAAAACTGAAATTGATGACTTTGTGAAAAAGGCTGGTGAAGCAAGATGAAAAAACTGATATTTGAAATGTCACATGAAGGACGAAGAGCATTTGGTTTGCCAAAAAGTGAAATCCCCGAAAAGTCAATCAGCAGCTATATTCCTGAGCAGTTCTTAAGGAAGCAGGAATGCGAATTGCCAGAAGTCAGTGAAGTGGATATCATAAGACATTTCACACATTTAAGTCAGCGTAATTTTGGTGTGGATCAGGGATTTTATCCGCTCGGATCCTGTACCATGAAATACAACCCAAAAATAAATGAAGATGTCGCAAGATATGAAGGCTTCACAAAAATTCACCCATACCAGCCGGTGTCAACCTCACAAGGTGCATTGAAGGTTCTTTATGATATGGATCTTCTGTTAAGTGAAATAACAGGTATGGATAAAATGACGCTTCAGCCGGCAGCAGGTGCACATGGCGAAATGACAGGTCTGATGATTATCAAGGCATATCATGAAAAGCGTAATGACAAGAAACGAACAAAGATAATCTGTCCAGACTCTGCACACGGAACTAATCCTGCTTCAGCAGCAGTGTCCGGGTTTGAGGTCATTACTGTAAAATCAAGTGCCAGAGGACTGGTAGATGTGAGTGATCTTCGTTCACTGATGAATGATGAAGTGGCAGGACTGATGCTTACCAATCCAAATACGCTTGGCTTATTTGAAGTGAATATAATGGAAATGGCAAAGATTGTTCATGAAAACGGTGGCCTATTGTATTATGACGGAGCAAATGCCAATGCGATACTCGGGCAGGTCAGACCTGGTGATATGGGTTTTGATGTGGTACATTTGAATCTGCATAAAACCTTTTCTACACCACATGGAGGAGGAGGACCTGGAGCGGGACCGGTTGGTGTTAAAGCAAAACTGATTCCATATATTCCTGTTCCGGTAGTTGAAAAAGATGACAAAGGATATTATCTGAATTACGACAAACCTGATTCCATTGGAAAAGTACGCTCTTTCTATGGTAATTTTTCAGTCATTCTCAGAGCCTATGTATATATACTGACCTTAGGGGCAAAAGGACTGAAGCAGGTGTCAGAAAACGCAGTGTTAAATGCCAATTATATGCTTTCCATATTGAAAAACTATTTTGAAGTTCCTTTTGGAGACAGATGCATGCATGAGTTTGTCTTATCCGGAGAGAAGCAGAAAGAAAAAGGGGCCTCTACACTTGACATGGCAAAAAGACTGCTTGATTACGGATATCATCCTCCGACGATTTATTTTCCGATGATAGTTAAAGAAGCGATGATGATTGAACCGACAGAAACAGAAGGAAAAGAAACACTGGATGAATTCATTAGTGTCATGATTAAGATTCTAGAGGAGATAGAAACAGATGTCGATATGGTTCATCATTCTCCGCATACGACAGTAGTTAAGCGGCTGGATGAAGTACTGGCAGCCAGAAAGCCTGTTCTAAAATATTCGAAACAACAAAATCTCACTTAAAAAGTGAGATTTTTATATGGAATAGTATGTTATAATAAAAAAAACAAAGGGGTGCGCCAGTTCGGTGCGTAGAATATAGTCGGGTGGAAGTCCCGACCTGATAAAGTTTAGCAAACAGTCAGTATCAAGCCT